>CAIOHY010000326.1 GCA_903858205.1 uncultured Cellvibrio sp. | reverse complement strand
GCACAGGTACTCGTTCTGTGTTTGGTCGCCAATTGCGTTTTGACCTCAGTGAAGGCTTTCCGTTGGTGACCACCAAAACGGTGCATCTGAAAAGTGTAATTGTCGAATTGTTGTGGTTCTTGCAGGGGCGGACTGATGTCGCCTGGTTGCAAGAGCGTGGCTGTAAAATCTGGAACGAGTGGGCGACTGAATCGGGTGATTTGGGGCCTGTTTACGGTAAGCAGTGGCGCAGCTGGGCTTGTCCGGATGGCTCGACCATCGATCAGATTTCCCAGGTAATTGCTCAAATTAAAAAAAATCCCTACTCGCGGCGGCTGATTGTAAGCGCTTGGAATCCGGCCGACTTGCCGGATGAATCCATGAGTCCACAGCAAAACGTTGAACAAGGGCGGATGGCTCTTGCTGCGTGTCACACCTTGTTTCAGTTTTACGTGTCTGAAGGCAAGCTCTCCTGTCAGCTCTATCAGCGCAGCGCTGATCTATTCTTGGGGGTGCCGTTTAATATTGCGAGCTACGCGTTGCTGACGCATATGATCGCGCAGCAGTGTGATTTAGGGGTGGGCGATTTTGTGCACACTTTTGGCGATTGTCATTTGTACAACAACCATATTACAGACGACATAGTTTACGAACAATTAACACGCGAACCGAAAAACTTGCCTACACTTACGATCCGTCGTCGGCCGGAGTCCATATTCGGTTACGAATTGCAGGATTTTGAATTTGAAGGTTATCAGCCGCATCCGCGTATAGTTGCGCCTATTTCGATCTGAGTTGGTTTGTGGTCCTCCCGTCAACAAGAAACAAAGGCTTCGCATGAAACTAGCGATTATTGTGGCGGCAGCGAAAAATGGAGTTATCGGGTGCAATAACCAGCTGCCATGGCATCTTCCGCAGGATCTGAAGTATTTCAAATCAGTTACTTTGGGTAAGCCAGTGATCATGGGGCGTAAGACCTACGAGTCCATCGGCAAGCCCTTACCTGGGCGTCCCAATATTGTCATCACGCGCAGCAAGGATTGGTCGGCTGCAGAAGGTGTCATTGTTGCCGGAAGTTTCGAGCAGGCATTGTTCGAGGCTCAGAGTTTGCTGGCGGCAGAGTCTGCCGGTGAGGCTATAGTTATTGGTGGTGCAGAAATATATCGCCTGGCCTTACAGCTTGCAGATCGCGTCTATTTGACGTATGTCGATATAGAGCCTGAAGGTGATGCCTTTTTCCGCGAGCTCGACAGTGCCCAGTGGTGCTTGGAGTCGAGGGTGGGCGGTGATGCAGCAGCACCAATACCGCATGAGTTTTTAGTGTATGGTAGGGTTGCGCCACAAAAAGACCCTAATAACTAAAAGTTTTGTTTTAATTGTGTTTTTTTTGGTTTGATTTTGAGGTTTTTGTTTTTGTGTTACCGGTTCGCTTATTGAAAACAATAATGTGTTACCGATTTGATACCTAAATACACATGTAGAGGGTTGTAGGATAAATCATTGGAAGTAGGCCATGGCGCTTATTACAATGCCGCCGTTCTTAACCGCCTCGAAGAGGCTACGTGGATAACGCGTCTGTGGCAGCTTGTTGTCACAAACTCACTTGATTGAACACCCAGTTGGGGGGATTATGAAAAAGCAGCGATTGAAAGCGGTGGCTCTGACCACGATGCTTTCTGCCGGCGCGCTAATGGGTAGCGTCGCCATGGCAGATCAAACTCTGGATGCAGTACTCCAGGCCGGTCAAGCCAAAACTACTTTGGCGCAAGACTCCCAGAAGCGTATTGATAGATTGGCTCAGGAAACTGACGATCTGGCGCAACAATTCAAACAACAAAACAAGCTGATCGACGATCTGCGCGTGTTCAACGCCCAGATGGAAAAGCAAGTTGCCAAACAATTGGTTGTGGTTCAGGAGTTGGAGCAATCAATCGAGAAAGTGACTGTTATCGAGCGCCAAATTCAACCATTGATCTTCCGCATGCTCGATGGTCTTGAACAATTTGTGAGCTTGGATAAGCCATTCTCACTCGAAGAGCGTCAAGGTCAAATCGCAATGCTGCGTGCAAACCAAGACCGTGCAGATATCTCTGTTTCGGAAAAATTCCGTCAGGTGCTAGAAGCCTACAAAATTGAGTCTGCTTACGGCAGCACAATTTCTGCGTACAAAACTACCCTTTCTCTTGATGGTCAAGATCGCGAAGTGAGTATTTTGCGTGTTGGTCGTATTTCTCTGATGTACCAAACAACCGACGCCCAAGCGAGCGGTTACTGGGATGTCGCACAGAAGTCATGGGTTGCACTGGATAGCTCATACAATGCGCAAATTTTGAAAGGTCTGAAAATTGCTCGCGACCAAGCAACCAAAGATATTATTACTATGCCCATTCAAGCACCGGAGGCAGCACAATGAAAATGAAGTTTGTTAAAAACTGCCTAATGCTTGCCGCTGTCGGATTGCTGAGCAGCAGCTTTGCTTTGGCTCAAGAGAAAGCGCAAACGCTTGATCAGCTCTTGGACATGGTAAAGAAATCGCAAATCAGCGAATCAGCTGAGCATAAACAACGTGAAGCTGAGTTTGCCCGTGATAAAGCAGGTCAAGCTGGTTTGTTGGCTCAAGCAAAAGCTGCTCGCCAAGCTGAAGAAAACCGTTCCTTGACCTTGGAAAAGAAGTATGCAGAACAGCAACTTCTGGTTACTCAGAAGAAAGCGCAATTGAATGAGCGTTTGGGCTCTATGCGTGAACTCTTTGGTCATTTGACTTCTACTGCAGGCGACTTGCGCGCTACCCTCGAAACTTCTTTGGTTAGCGCCCAGTACCCTAATCGTGGAGATTTCCTTGATGCCCTGATCGAAAAGATGAATGGCAGCACCCAGCTCCCTGATATCGAAGAAATCGAGCGTCTCTGGTACGAAGTTCAGCGTGAAATGGTAGAAACTGGCCGTGTAGCGAAATTCACTGCAACTGTTATCAAGCCAAACGGTGAGCAAGCAGAACAAGAAATTGTGCGTGTCGGTACCTACAACTTGGTATCAAATGGTACCTACCTGACTTATGACGGCAGAAAAATTGAAGAGCTTGCGCGTCAACCGGATGCGGCAATGTTATCTGCTGCCACTGCTTTGCAATCTGCTACGAGCGGTGTAGTGGATCTTGGTATCGACCCAACCGGCCCTCTCGGTGGTCAATTACTTGGTGCATTGATTCAGCAGCCAACATTTATGGAATACTTGGATCAAGGTGGTTCCGTTGGTTGGGTAATCGTATACGTAGGCATCTTCGGTATTTTGCTGGGCGTCTGGCGTATGCTGGTTCTTTTCGCGATGAGTGCAAAAGTAAAAGCTCAGCTTAAGAATGTGAGCAACCCGAGCACAAACAACCCACTTGGTCGTGTGTTGAAGGTTGCTCAGGAAAACAAAAATGTTGATCCGGAAACTTTAGAGCTGAAACTCGAAGAAGCTGTTCTCAAAGAGCGTCCATCTATCGAAAGCGGCTTGGCAATCATGAAGATTATTGCTGCAGTAGGTCCGTTGTTGGGTCTGTTGGGTACGGTAACCGGTATGATCACCACCTTCCAGGCGATCACCATCTTTGGTGCGGGTGATCCTAAGAACATGGCTGGTGGTATCTCTGCTGCGTTGGTTACTACGGTACAAGGTCTCTGTGTTGCTATTCCTATGGTGCTTATGCATACCATGGTTAATGGTCGCGCCAAGTCCGTTGTTCATGTACTGGATGAGCAGACTACCGGTATTATCGCGGAAAATGCTG
>CAIOHY010000325.1 GCA_903858205.1 uncultured Cellvibrio sp. | reverse complement strand
CGGCCTGATATGGCATTGTTCAAGTTCACCAAAAACATGCTAGAAGGTAGGCCCATCCAAGTGTTTAACCACGGCAATCACACGCGCGATTTTACTTACGTCACCGATATCGTAGAGGGTATCATACGTTCAAGCGACCAAATCGCCCATTACAACCCAACTTGGGATAGCTACAACCCAGACCCCGCCACCAGTAATGCACCCTTCCGTATTTTTAATATTGGTAACAACAATCCTGTGAAGCTCAGCGTCTATATTGAGGCGATTGAGGCCGCGCTGGGCAAAAAAGCCATCAAAAACCTTTTGCCGTTACAGCCCGGTGACTTACCCGACACCTTTGCCGACTCTGGCGAGCTAGAGAAAGCTACCGGCTACAAACCCTCCACGCCTGTTACAGAAGGGGTGGCAGCCTTTGTACATTGGTACCGCCAGTACTTTCAGGTGTAGCCTAACCCATGCGCAGTATCAAAAAACTCCTAGACCTGCTATCCCCAGCCGAGCGCAAACGTGCTGGTCTTCTACTTGGCATGATTTTGGTTATGGCCATGCTGGACATGATTGGCGTGGCCTCCATCATGCCCTTCATGGCTGTTGTGGCTAACCCAGATCTTGTTCAGACCAACACATTCCTCAACGCTTTCTACTCAAAGCTAAGGTTTGCCGACCCCCTGCAGTTTTTGATTGCCCTAGGCATGCTCATGTTTGTGCTGCTGCTGGTCTCGCTGGCTTTCAAGGCGCTCACCACCTACGCACAATTGCGCTTTACCCTGATGCGCGAATATAGTATAGGTAAGCGGTTGGTTGAAGGCTACTTGCACCAACCCTATAGCTGGTTTCTCAGTCGTAACAGCGCCGATTTGGGCAAGAACATCCTCTCTGAAACGGAGAAAGTTATCTACCAAGCAATAGTTCCAATGACGAACCTCCTTGCACATGGCGCCGTTGTAATCGCACTGCTCACACTCTTGATCTTGATCGATCCCAAACTTGCACTACTCGTCGGACTCACTCTCGCCACTGCTTATACGCTCATCTACAAGGCTACTCGTGGCTTGCTCCATAGAATGGGTACAGAACGTGTGACTGCGAATCAAGCACGTTTTACCGCCGTAATTGAAGCCTTTGGCGCATCTAAAGAAGTGAAGGTCGGCGGGCTGGAGCAGGCCTATATCCGGCGTTTCTCTGACCCCGCGCGCACCTTCGCTCGCCACCAGGCCACGGCGCAGGTGATCAGCCAACTCCCGCGATTTGCCCTAGAGGCCATTGCCTTTGGCGGTATGCTGTTGTTGGTGCTATATCTGATGGCGCAAAGCGGGAGCTTCTCCAGCGCATTCCCTACCATCGCTCTTTATGCTTTTGCCGGATATCGTCTCATGCCCGCCCTGCAACAGGTTTATGGCGCGGTTACGCAATTGCGTTTTGCCGGTCCGGCGCTAGATGCTTTGCACGCCGACCTGATGAGCCTGCAGCCCTCGAATCCGAGTCTCAGTCAAGACATCATTAGGCTTGATGACACCATCACCCTGAATAATATTGAGTACCGCTACCCCAACGCACCTCATGCGGCTCTTAAAAACCTCAGCCTCACTATTCCTGCAAAAAGCACCATCGGATTAGTGGGCGCAACAGGCAGCGGCAAAACCACCACCGTTGATCTCATCCTCGGTCTGCTCGAAGCTCAAGAAGGCGTGCTGACAGTAGACGCTCAAATCATAACCGAACACAACCGCCGCGACTGGCAACGCGCCATTGGTTATGTACCCCAGCAGATTTTTTTGGTTGATGATACGGTTTCCGCTAATATCGCGTTTGGAGTAGAGGCTGAAAAAATTGATCAAAAATCCATTGAACGCGCGGCCAAAATTGCTAACCTGCATGACTTCGTGGTTAATGAGTTACCTCAAAAGTATCAAACAGTCTTGGGTGATCGCGGTGTGCGCCTATCTGGTGGCCAGCGCCAGCG
>CAIOHY010000324.1 GCA_903858205.1 uncultured Cellvibrio sp. | reverse complement strand
GTTATACCTTCACTGCTCGCCTACAGCTTGCTCACCATTGCTAGCTTACAAGCGCTGATATTGGCTTATCAAAACTACGCCTTAAAAAATAAAAGCCGCCTCGCCAATGCGCGGCTGCTACCACCACTGCAAACCATGGAGTCATTACTGTTTGAATTGTTGTGGGTAGGCGAGATATTGCTGACATTGGCAATATTGTCAGGATTTTATTTTTTAGAAGATATGTTCGCCCAACATCTAGTGCACAAAACTGTGTTCGCACTCAGCGCCTGGTTTATTTATGCATTGCTGTTATGGGGCCGCCATCAAATGGGGTGGAGAGGAACTAAAGCGATTCGCTGGGCACTGGCAGGTTTTGTGTGTTTGATGCTCGCTTATTTTGGTAGCAAGCTGGTTCTGGAAATCATATTAAACCGGGTATAGCTGCTCTCAGATCAACCTACCGCTGATTATCATCACTTTGGTCTTTTGTGCTCTGCTGTGTATCCGTGTTTGTTGAGATCGGTGAATTTTCGCCACGGCTCATTAACTTGCGTAACAACCAACCTAGCAAGGCAGCAAGCCCGATCAGCCCCACTAAAAAGACAAGAATAGCAAGCAAGTAACCACCCAAGTCTTCCCAGTCCAAACCCCAACCATATACTGCCAACAGCAAAAAGCTGAAGCCGGCAATCAGATTTATGCCAAGGCCGCGATGTTTTAACAATCTGCGAAAAATCATAAGTAAGACCGGGATTACACTAGAAATTTAATTGGTTTAATGCGAGAGAAACACCTGCTTCATCCGCAGTTTTAGTTACCCAATCAGCGGCTGCTTTTACATTTTGATCGGCATCACAACACCAATACTCGCCATCGGCAGAAAATTCACCACTGTCGCAAGCAAATGTGGATCGCCTGCATCCTTCTCATCCAACCATAAACTGGACAAACACATAGGCCAAACCAAAACCGCCTATCGCTATGATTTTCACCAGCACACTTTTTTGGATAGGCGATAAAAACTGAAAGCGTGGATGTTTGGAAACCAGCAGCTGCGCCAATACATAAATGAGTAGAAACCCGCCCGCCCAATGGAGCGCATATTGATTAAATAATTCTGTTTTCATAATTACTCATTCACTCAGGCGGATTCACGGCGCCACTGGGTGGTGCCATCACGGGAATCTTCTAACACCACACCGGCTGCCAGTAATTCTTTGCGAATTTCATCTGCCCTCGCATATTGTTTATCGGCTTTTGCTTGGATGCGTTCCGCAACCAAGCGCTCAACATCAGCAGCAGCGATTTGATCTGAACTGCCCGCCTGCAAAAACACTTCAGGATTTTCTTGCAGCACACCCAAAATCAAGCCGAGCGCTTTAAGCTGACCCGCAAGATTGTTGGCGAGTTCAGGATTATTTTTGGCATTGTTTAAATCACGCACCAAATCAAACATACCCGCCAATGCAACACGGGTATTAAAGTCGTCATTCATAGCTTCAACAAAGGCTTTGTAATAAGAGCTATCTGCTAAATCCGCCAAGGAAGTTGGCGCGACATCAGCATAGTCACGCAGCGCACCATAGAAACGATCCAAACCTGCGCGCGCTTCGATAAGGTTATCTTCTGCGTAATTAATGGGGCTGCGGTAATGACTGCTAATTAGGAAAAAGCGAACTACTTCGGGCTGATATTTTTCTAACACATCACGGATAGTGAAGAAATTGTTTAACGACTTAGACATCTTTTCGCCGTCAACACGCAAAGGAGCGACATGCATCCAATAATTTACATATTGATGCCCGTTAGCTGCTTCGCTTTGTGCGATTTCATTTTCATGATGCGGAAACTGTAAGTCAGCGCCGCCCCCATGAATATCAACGTGATCGCCACAGCATTTTTTTGCCATCGCAGAACATTCAATATGCCAACCAGGGCGCCCGTTACCCCAAGGTGATGGCCATGAAGGTTCACCTGCTTTTGCTGCTTTCCACAACACAAAATCGCGCGGGTCTTCTTTTACATCACCAACCTCAATGCGCGCACCAGCAAGCAGCTCATCGACATTTTTATCGGACAATTTTCCGTATCCAGAAAAACTAGTGATTCGATAATAAACATCACCATTACTCGCAGCATAAGCATTCCCTTTCTTAATCAAGGTATCTGCAAGCTCGATAATCGGCCCGATAAATTCGGTCGCTCGCGGCTCAATACTCGGAGGCAAAATACCCAAACGTTTTTCGTCGTCGTGCATCGCATCGATAAAGCGCGCGGTTAGCGCATCATATTTTTCACCCAGCTCATTGGCGCGACGAATAATCTTATCGTCGATATCGGTAATATTATGCACATAGTTGAGATCCCAACCCTGACTACGCAGGAATCTTGCGATTACATCAAAAGCAATCGATGTCCGCGCGTGACCAATATGGCAGTAGTCATACACGGTGATACCGCAGACATACATAGAAATCTTGCCGGGGTGAATCGGTTTAAAAATTTCTTTTTGACGCGTGAGTGTATTGTATATCTGCAGCATGTTATTCCTGATCTTCTGTTTTGCCGAAGCTGTCTTTTAAACTAATGGTGCGGTTGAATACCGGCTTTTCTGCGGTGCTGTATTTGCTATCCAAACAGAAATATCCTTGGCGCTCAAACTGGTAGCTATTGCCAACAACTGCACCCGCCAAACTGATTTCTGCCTTACAACCTTGTAGAATCTCCAGGCTATCGGGATTAATACAATCGAGGAAATTTTTCCCTCCGGCATCTGGTGCCTCATCGGTAAATAAACGGTTATACAAACGCACTTCACAATCGAGATTATTGATTGCCGACACCCAGTGAATAACGCCCTTGGGTTTTACACCATCAGCAGGATCTTTGCCCAGAGTGCCGTCGATGATACGCGCACGCACCTCGATAATATTGCCAGCAGAATCCTTGATCGCCTCATCAGCCTCAATTACATAAGCCCCACGCAAACGTACACGCTTGCCGGTGACCAAACGCTTATATTTTTTATTGGCTTCTTCGCGGAAATCTTCTTGTTCAATAAATAGCGTTTGCGTAAATGGAATGGTGCGATCGCCCAAGTCATCGCGATTAGGATGATTGTGCACGCTTAAGGTTTCGGTTTGCTCAGCCGGATAATTAGTGAGCGTCACCTTCAATGGCTTCAACACACACATAGCGCGCGGCGCGTTTTTATCCAAATCATCGCGCACACAAAACTCCAGTACGCCAACATCGACAATACCATCCGAACGGGTAACACCAATACGCTCGCAAAAATCACGCAAGGCTGCCGGCGTAAAACCGCGGCGACGCATGCCGGATATCGTCGGCATACGTGGATCATTCCAACCATCAACATGATTTTCATCAACCAGTTGCTTGAGTTTACGTTTGCTCGTTACAGAATAATTAATATTCAAACGCGCAAATTCATATTGAC
>CAIOHY010000323.1 GCA_903858205.1 uncultured Cellvibrio sp. | reverse complement strand
GCCTGAGCGGCCGAGGGGCTGATCGTAATGCCGTTCTCTGGATTGCCATCGCTATCCAAACTCTGCAAAAGCCGCGCAATGTTTAACACCATCGACGCGCCAGGATTCAAGCTCTGCGCCATATCCAACGGCGTCACCACGCCCTTGGCCAGTACCGGCGGAAACTCCAAGCCGCCGATGAAAAAAGTCACCATCTCACCAGGCAGGTAATTGAACTCGCCCTTGGCATTGGTAACGCCCGATTGGGTCGCCGTGCGGTAGCCAATCCCCGCAACAAAAGCATCTACCAATACGCCGATTTTCGGGGTCGGATCGGGCGAATTGGCGAAACTACTCGCCGCTTGGGCGGAACTAGCCTGCACTAGCACACTGGATTTTTGGGTTCCCACTGGCGATGAACTGGCGGGAGAAGTTCCTTTTTTGGAATCACCGCCACAGGCGCTAAGCAAAGCAGACAATAAAACAGCAACTAGCAGATGGATTTTCATGGTGCTCTCACAGTTGTAGTTATTCTTGGATTTGGCCTGCGCCAAATTCAGACAAAGCACTACCACCAGCGGGGCTGACGATAGCCTCTGGTACCAACCGTTTACTGAAAATCACTGCCGAAATTTAAGGTTTATTATCAGGTCCATCGCCGCGAAAAACCGCGCGATGGCCACAGCTCAAGGCTGTCGATTTCTGTGTAATCAAAAGCGAACGCCAACCCAACTCCCGCGAGGATTAATCGGGCAGATTGACGAGATTGCGGAATACATTGCCGGGGATTTGAGGCTTAGCCTCTTGTTGTTGAGTACGCCAACCAAGCCTACATGCGTAATTAAACTTATTTGAGCATGACGATAAAGCAGGTTAATGGCGTCTCTTATTACCTTTCTGTGAAGGTGGTCGCATTCTATACCCAAGGTTTTGGCAAGCGCTAGCCCTGAATGCGACTAATTATTAAACAAATATGGAATATAGCGACAAAATAGGCTCCGGCAAAAACCCTATTTATCGATACAGGATGCGTGACTTTCGTTTTCCATTCAGCACCGCTCCGATAAACGTCGCGCGAACAAACGCATCGTAAAACAGGATTGCTATGCAAATCGTTAAGGCCGAAATACTTAGCAACTTAATCGACCAGTGGAAGGGAAGTTCGGCGAAGGCGATCTGCAGCCAAATGACGATAGGCAGGTGGATGAGGTAAAGCCAATAGGATGCGTCGGCAAGGTAGCGAACCCTTTTGCTAGGGCGATCGAAGAAGCGCCTGAAGAGCCCAATGCTAAGCGATACCAGCGACCACATCATGATGGCATAACTGAGTACAAAGCCGGTTTTAAGCAGGTTGTAATAGGGATGTGAGAGTTTCATTTGGAAATCGGAAAGCAAGTTGGTGGCGATGATTGCGAGCACACAAAGAGCGAACTTGCCCCAGGTTAAGCGAGCAAAGCGCTCCATCAAAGATGCTTGGCGATGGACTAACCAACCAAAAAGGAAGAAACCCCCGTAGATGAGTGATACTGGAACCATGGGTAGCAGCGATTTATCCGGTGTATCCATCCCCCAGTGGCTCATAAACCAAAGGCAGCCTGCCGTTGGCAGCGCAATAACAACAATTGCAAAGCCTGAGCTGCATAACCAACGAGTGGTTGCATCCGCTAATTGAACTAATTTTTGTTGCATAGGCTGGTACAGGCCTATGAGATAACGCAGTAAAACGACACCCAGGCTGGTAAATAACAGGTAATACAAAAACCACAGATGGGTGCCAACTAACAGATCCTTGGGCAGATCACCCAGGGTGGCAAAACCCGCTTTAAGGGCGTTCACTATGTTGGCATCGCCGCGCATGCTTTCCGCACCCATAATCCACCCAGACACAAGCAGCGGGCGCAGTAAAAACCAACCGATGATAAACGGGATGGCAATACGCACCAGGCGCGATCGCAGAAAACTATGGCCAGCGTCACTATGGAATTTCATATGGCTGAAGAAACCGGCAATGAGAAAAAATAATTCCAAGCGGAAGCAATGGGCAATCATCATAAAGCTGGACACGATGGAACTTGTCGATATATCCATCACTGCCCAGCCGATAAAAATCGGCATGAAGGATAGGCTCGCGTGAAAAATAATCCCCAAAATCAGCGCAAAAGCGCGCGCTGCGTCTAAATAGTCGAACCGCCTAATTTCTTGTGATGACATATTCATAGCGTTGTTTAGGTTGATTAATTAGAGGATTGATGTGGTTGTTTAGGCGCGGGGCTTCGCTGGAAGCCCCTGACGTTTAGCGTGCGTTAGATGTGTAGAAACTGACTTCATCTAGTGCAAAATCGAAGGTGCTCTTTTCCATGCCATAGGCTGCGATACTGATGCTGTTGATGGTTTTGGTGTTAAGTGGCGTTTGTTCAGACCAGACGCGTTTCATTGCTGCGAAGGGAATTTTCACTTCGTGGAATTTGCCGTCGGCGGTTACCGTGACGGGCGCGGCGTGGTAGTCAAAATTGGTTACCTCGGTGCTGTTGGCAGAAATGGAAATGTTGCCGGTATTAATGCTAATCAGCAGGCGAATACCCTCAAACGCGCTAGCATCCTGGGGTAGGCTGTGCGCATCGAGCGGCAATATCATGCTTGCCCAACCGGGTTGGCCACGCGGAGGGGTAATTTCACCCTTTGCAGCTATAACGCCCTTCGACACTTCCTGTGCCGTGGTAGTAGCTCCTCCCGCAACCGTGTCATTTAAGAAGTGGCGTGGAATGCCCAGGTTGTTATTGGTTGCATCGCTAAAGTCGTCGATTAACGGGTTCAAATTCGCACCAAAACTGGCGCAAGAAAACGTGAACATTGCCACTAAGCTAAGATGTTTCATAAATGGTTTTCCATGTGTAATGGGTGACAGTAAATAGGCCGATAAAAAATCTGTGGCGATTCCTGCTCGTCACAACACTTAAGTGCCCAAAGCCAGAAACAAGGTGACAAATTTTTTCGATAAATTATTAGAAAAACGCCTGTCACCTTTTGCGGGGAGTTGGGCACTTAATGGTTCCAGAGTAGCGATGGTGAGCCATGAGCATTTTTAAACAACGAAACCGCATGATTGATTCGAGCGACGCCGGGTTGGTGATGGCCTCCTTGGGCGGTGACCGCGATGCGTTCTGTAAGATTGTTGCGCGCTACCAAAACCTGTTGTGTTCTCTCGCTTATGCGCGGGTTGGGGACTTAAAACACAGCGAGGATATAGCGCAAGAAGCCTTTATCGACGCATGGAAAAAACTCGACACTCTCAATGACCCGGAAAAACTAAAGTCATGGCTGTGCGGAATTCTGCGTTTTAAAGCGAGCCACTTTCGCCGCAAAGAGGCGACCCAGCCGGTGACGGGCGCTGATGAATTGAATGAGTTCACTGAGCAGGGTGATGGGCATTCGCAACAGGTAAAAGTTGAAGATGAAGCCATCAGTGCGCAAGAGCAGGCACTACTGTGGCAGGCATTGGAAAAAATGCCCGACACCTATCGCGAACCTTTGATTTTGTTTTATCGCGAGCATCGCTCGGTGGAGAGTGTCGCGAGTCAGCTCGAACTGTCGGAAGACACAGTGAAGCAGCGTTTGTCGCGCGGCCGCAAGCTACTGCAAAAAGCGATGGTGCTATTTGTGGAAGATACACTCGCAAAAAGTACCCAGGGCGCGGTGTTTACGCTGGCGGTAATGACTGCCCTCAACAGTATTTCCCCGCCGGTAAAAGCTGCAGCCATGGGTACAGGGGCGATGAAAACCGGGTCGCTCTTCAAGGGCGCGGGCATTATCGTGCTACTGGCGGCTTTCTCTGGTGTGGTGAGTTCTTTCTTTGGCATAAGAGCCGGTCTTGATCAGGCGCGCACCCTGCACGAGCGCCGCCTCGTCATCCTCTATCCCGCACTCTTTTTCCTGTTTGCCATCATTTATGTATTGGCGATGTTTGGCTTAAAGCACATGGCGGTGAATGATGTTGGCAATGCCGGAATTTACGCCGTCATTGCGCAACTTGTGGTCTTGGGGTTTGTGCTCAGTTACATCATTCTGGTGATGCGTATGTTGCGCGGAATGCGCACACTCAGGGCTAAAGAGCGATTATTTAATCCGCAGGCCTTTCAGGCTGAGGCAGATCAAATCGGCGCAAAACAACGGGAATACAAAAGCCATTTTTGTCTCGCAGGTATTCCTTTGCTGCATTTTCGTTTCGGCATGCCGGAGCAGGGTGACAAACCTGTAGTGGGTTGGGTCGCCGGTGGCGACTACGCCTATGGATTATTGTTTGCCTGGGGCGGCGTTGCGATTGCACCCATCAGCGTTGGGATTATTTCGGTTGGCCTGATCAGCGTTGGCGCAGTGGGTTTAGGGGTATTTGGTTTAGGCACTATCGGCATTGGTGTCATTGGCTTTGGCGCCTCAGCCATAGGCTATAAAGCCTACGCCTCCTTTTCGGCGCTCGGCTGGAATAGCGCCTTTAGCGGTAACGGTTTTTCTATTGCGAATGAAGCGGCTATTGCCCCTTTTGCTTTCGCAAAACATATCAACAACGAACAGGCCGCTGAAATTGCAAACCTCACCATCATGGGCCAAAGTTATCTGTGGATTTTAGCGATGATTGCGATACTGGTCATTGTTCCCGCTGTGTGGCATTCAAATAAAGTTCGTCAAAGAATGAGAAAAAATGAACTCACCGCGCCTGATCATTAAAATAGTCATATCAATCACTGCGATGATTTGCATTTCTATATTCACACCTTGGCTAGCGGGTTGCGCCTACCTAACACCCCTGCCAAAAACAGTTCAAGAACAAGTCAGCGACGCAATTCACTATGACATAGACGGTATAATTGTTTATGTAGACAAAAACGGAGCGAAGCCTGAATTTTATTCCGCCGGTTGGAAAAATAAGGAGAATAAAATTCCTGCTGACCCTTATGCGTTATTTAAAATAGCCAGCATTAGCAAATTATATATCGCCGCAGCCACAGCAAAACTAGTCAGCACTAAACAGTTGTCATTAGATGGCACCCTTGCTGATTATTTGCCTGAGCTAGCGGGGAGAATAGAAAATGCAGAAAAAATTACACTGCGAATGTTGTTGCAGCATAGAAGTGGAATTCCTAATTTTATTGATGATCCGAAGTTCCCTTGGGAAAACTTGCCAGCGGAAACTAAAGGATTTTTAACATTCTCACTTGATAAACCCGCTGATTTTCAGCCAGATAGTCGCTACCGCTACTCCAATACAAATTATTTGTTAATTGGTAACATTCTGGATAAAACCTTGGGCTACAGTCATCACCAATATATACAGAATGAAATCCTTGCGCCGCTTAAGTTAATACACACCTATAGTTTGTTGAGCGAAGTGAATGTAGATAGCCTTACCAGTGGTTATCACATTGGCTATAACGGGGATTTAAAGGAGCAAAACTTTGTAAGCCCTGGCGGCTCCATGATTGCAACAGCACAAGATGTCGGAATTTTCTTGCGGGCATTGAATGATGGTTCATTATTAAATTCTAATGAGCAAGCGATTTATTCTTCAAGTTATGTATACGAACATACTGGTTTATTAGGCGGCTATTCAAGCATTGCGCGCTATCACAAAGATATTGATACAGTCGTTATTCAGTTCGTTAACACCAGCGGCGGAAATTCATGGATGATATGCGAAATAACTTATAACCGAATATTGAAAATACTACACAATCAGATTGATCTTTGAGCGAATGCCTAGCCGCGCTGGTATCTATCACATCCAGATTCGTCAATCACATATCCATGCGGGCTAATAGCATAAGCAAGTTCCGCGTAACCTTTTGCGGCAAGCTGTGCAGCAAACTCGATCGCGTCTGCATCGTCTTTACCGGCAATGAATACTGTGTCGCGCGCGGGAATGAATATGACGGGTGTATCGCCAATCGCTGCGGCAATCTCCGCAATTTTTGTGGGAAATACCAATAAGGATGCGTCGTAGTTGCCATCGACGCGGAAGCGATAGAGTTTGCCTTTTCCTTGGGTATCAATCGCCTCTAGTTGTGCATGGCGCTCTGCAAAATGCATTTTGAGATATTCCAAACCCAACTGCTTTAATTGCTCGCGTTGAATACCGAATTTTTCCAAGGCTTCCGGACTCAGGTATTGCATTCCTGTTTCAGTATCCAACACATATAACAAAAATAAATCCTGGTTAATGGGTTCGTAACAGAATGGCAAATCACCGCCCTTGAATCCAGCATCTTGTAATTGCTGTTTACTCGCCGCGATAAAATCGGCCGAACGCACTACCGGAAAAATATGCTCGCGGGTTTTCGCGGTTTCCGGTTTCACAGTGGTTTCAAAACTGGCGAGCTGCTCATTAATAACAACCTCCAACGGCCGTGAGTCAGAGCTGTAGGCACTGTAGGCGTTACCCAAGTGTTTATTCACCTCAAAACCATTCACGTTTTTAATGGTGATGGTCAGCTCATCGCTGAATTGAATTTGTGCCTGCGGATAACGGGCGAGCAATGATTTGCAGTACAAACTCGTAAATTCTGTTTTGCTCAAGAGAGATGACGCCGCGCTGTAACCGCCGAAGTGATATCCAACAAAACTACCTGCAACAACCGGTAGAGACAACAACAAAATTAATTTCAATTGATCCGTGCGAATACTTAACCCAAAGATCATGATTCCCGCCGCAACCACCGCAACCATAGCGATCACAATCAACACAATACACACCCAAGTAGCGGTATTCGCCTTTAATTTCGCACCACAGTGTACGCAATGAGTTGCCAGTGAATTAATACCATTACACCAAGCGCCAAACGCAATGGGACGCTGGTTGCAGTGAGGACAATTTTTCATACTAGTCTCCGTGTTGTTAATTTATTACTTTCAATCGCACTAAAATTGTATTTCGGCGTTTTGATTACACGCTTGCCAAAATTTTCAGAATACGGCGGCAGTTTATAGGAAAAAAACTAGGCCTCCGGGAAAAAAGCTAATGTTTAATGGTTGTTGCACTCACGCCAACATCACGCGCTCTAGGAACCCGCAAGAAAGCAGCATGGGTGGGTTATACCGATTTTGATTGAGCTGTGCCTATTTCGGTTTGCTCGACGCTACAATTGTCACTGCCTTAGTCATAACAACTTTGTCATCGAGAGGAATGTTAGTGCTTCCACTGTATTGGCCGGAGAGATCCGCAATACTTACATCGAAATCAGACCCATATAAATAGTCAAATGTGGTAACTCGCTGGCTTAACGGCTTAATAACTACCACCCCATCACCTGGAGTATCTGTGTAATTATCTCTGAGAACCAGAAAGATATTACCCAATTCAAAGGCACTGTCTGGCACAGTATTATCAACAGTAACTGTGGCCACCTTATCTGCGGCACGTAAATTAATGTCCAGATTAAAATTCTGGCTATAGTTTTCACCTTGAGATCCACTCTCGATACTTGAATCTCTCAGATTAATTGTCGCTTCTAAATAAACGCCAAAATCTTTAAATCCAACCTGCTCTTTTATTTTAATCCAATCAGCACTTG
>CAIOHY010000322.1 GCA_903858205.1 uncultured Cellvibrio sp. | reverse complement strand
CGTTTGAAAGCGCGATCGATATCAAAAAAGATTCGCACAACATCACTGTGTCTTACAACGTAATTCGCGATAGTAAAAAAGTCGGGCTTGATGGTTCCAGCAGCAGCGATATCGCCGGCGGCCGTGAGATTACTTTCCACCACAATATTTATCGCAATGTAAATGCGCGCTTGCCTTTGCAGCGCGGCGGTTGGACGCACATGTACAACAACTTGTATGACGGTATCACCGATTCCGGTATTAACGTGCGTCAGGGCGGCTACGCATTAATTGAAAGCAACTGGTTTCAAAATGCGAAAAATCCGATTACCTGTCGTTACGACAGCAGCAACTGCGGTTTCTGGGATTTGCGCAATAACAACGTAAAAAACCCCGGTGATTTTGCCACTTACAACATCACCTGGAGCAGCGGCGGCACCATCGATGCCAACAACTGGACGACAACAGCCTCATTCCCAATCAGCATTCCTTACAGCTACTCGCCGGTGACTCCACAGTGCGTGAAAGATAAACTCGCAAATTACGCGGGTGTTGGTAAAAACAACGCGCAACTAACCACAGCTGCGTGCGGCACTACAACCTCATCAACGCCTGCATCAAGTGCGGCTCCGGCTTCAAGCCGTTCATCCAGTTCGGTAGCAGCAGTATCATCCAGCCGCTCATCAAGCTCCACTGCCGTTGTGTCATCCAGCCGTTCATCGGTTGCAAGCTCAGTGAGTTCTGCACCTGTATTAAGCGGTACCGGTGATTATCCAAGTGGCTTCTCCAAGTGCGCTGAATTAGGCGAGACCTGTTCCGTAACCTCCGGCGACGGCTGGGTCGCATTCGGCCGCAAAGGCAAGTGGGTCACCAAGAAAGTTAAAGTAGGTGGTTCAATCGCTTGCACCGTTGCCGCGTTCGGTTCTGACCCACAAGGCAACCCAAATAAATGTTCTTATAAAAGATAATTTATTTATTGTTTGAATAACAAAAAACCGATCTCACAAGGATCGGTTTTTTTGTTTGCGGTGAGAAATAGGATTTGGTGGGAGTTCAGGTTTGCCGCAGTAGACGTTTGTTAATTTTACGTTGGCAATTGCTTCTGTAAAGTTACCTACACACTGCGTTTCCCGAAATTGTAACGCTTCCAATCCTGCCTGTTGCACATGATGTAGCTACAGGAGAATAAACCATAGGTGTATATATATTTCCTTTACCCTTATAAGAATAGCTTCTTCCATCTGATTTCCGAGTGATAGTTGCCTCTGTCGCGGTTGAGCTACTAGATGTCTTTATTATTGTCCAGTTGGTGCCGCATTTTTTCGAATACATTAAAGAGATAACGGAACCGCCCGAAATAAGCTTTGAAGCAACTATTTCCTGATCGCTAGTGCAACCATAATCCGCAGGCAATTTTCCATCCATCCCGGCAATAGTGATGTTAGTCGAGGCATTCTGCATTACTGCGCCTTCTTTATAAGTGGCAGTGATATGAATAGTGCTATCTATTGTTGCGCCAATAGCAGTAACAATACCAGAACTAACTTTGGCGACAGATGGATTACTAGGTGGTGCCCAAGAAGCTAATGAAGTAACCGATTTATTCGTGCCATTTGCGTAATAGGCGGTCGCCGCACAATTAGCAGTTTGGCCTGGATTTAATTTGCTGACAGGGCAATTGACGTTTATTTTTGTAAGAGTATTTGTAGGATTAGTGACGGATGCCTTCTTGCTGGCTGTTTTCCCTGAAAAACTAACATTTACAGACCCAGTTCCAGCATTGTGCCCATTGTATACAGCAAAATGTAAATGATTATTCGTTGTTCCTACTCTTGATATGTACCCAATAATATCTCCTTTATTGACTGATCCTGATTTCTTGGGGATATTGTTCAAATGAACATACCCTGTTGACCATTTATCACTTCCACTAGTATGGTTAATCAAAATTTGGCCAACTGATGATCCTTGCCAACCATTACCAGTATAAATTATTCCCTCCTCAACTGCATAAACGGGTTTTCCATTGTCATAGTCAAAAGTGGGAGTATTCAGATTTATATCCCAAGCATAGGTATCATTAGCATTTCCAACACCTGCTTTCGGCGCATGAAATCCGCTTTTGTGCTGATTAAAAGACCATCCATTTGAGCATGATGAAGCTATACAATACTTGCCAGATGATAGACTCATGTCTACAGGCATATCAATAGTGTTTGGTGCTGCAATAACTACTTTTGTTATTGCGATTAAACTAAATGCGAAAACATTCTTTTTCATAAAAAATCCTATTAAGTTTAATTACTTTAAAATTTTTTATCTGATTGAAGTATTATTTATAGATTCGGTTAATACTTTAATATGCAGATTAATTTTTTCAGTTACTTCGGTATTTTTTGATTTTATAAAGATTTCCGATATTTTCTCCGGATTTTTATTAGCAAGGTAATCAAGTGCGGTTATCTGAACAAAATCCCCGCTGTCCTCATTAAAAATTGCCATAATTTGCTGTTCGAAATATGTTTGTTCGGATTCTGTAAGGTTGCTGTCTTGGACAGCAAGAATAATTGCTGAGGCTATAGACTCATTTTTTGATGCAAGTAAATTCACAGCTATATCTATTGAGTTATGCCAATCTAACGCTCGAATCAAGTCAATTCTTAAACTGGTATCTTCATTGTTATTTAAAATAATTTCGTACAGCGTATCTTTTGCATCGTCTGTGCCTAGTTGTGCTAGTGACTTGAGTGTTTTTTCACGAGTATTTAAATCAGAGCTGAAAAGGCCATTAATTGCTAGATCATATAATTTGGCATCAAGCATTTTAGATAATGCATAACAATTACTTTCTTCAATATCACTATCAGTTAAGCTCGATTGTAAAGCGGCATTTGCTGCTGCAAGATCACGGGTTAAGAGGAGTATTTTCTTTTCCAATTCAGTTGTATCTACAAACTGGACATTTGAATCAATAAGCACTTGCTGTGCACTATTGTCTGACGAAGCAATGATTTCTTGCGTAATATAGTAGGACGATAAAGCAACGACTACGTAACTTAAAAAAATTAGAATTTTACATTTTCCGCTTAACATCGCTTTAATGTACATCCGAGTTAAATTCTATCGTCCGTAATCTAGGGAACCTCTGAAAAATTCCCCCAAATTTGGCAAAATAGCGAAAACTTAATCAGCCGGTGAATACCATGAGCCAATTAACCTTTGCCGAAGCAGAATACACCATCAAAAAGCGCACCACTCGCCGGGAAAAATTTCTAGCGCGCCTGGATGAGCTTGTACCATGGCCAAAACTAAAACAGCAATTGAGCAAAGGTTACCAGAAAACCGGCCCTGGCAGACCACCATACCCGCTTGAAACCATGCTGCGGATTCACATCATGCAGTTGGTATTATAACCTCAGCGACCCCGAGATGGAAGATTATCTTTATGAGGTTGAACCCATGCGCCGCTTCGCGCACCTGCGCTTGTGCGAAAGTATTCCCGATGAAACCACTATCCTCAATTTTCGGCACTACATTGAAACGCACAAGTTGGGTAAAAAAATATTCGGCACTATTAACCAACATCTAGCGGATAAAGGATTACGGTTGCGCGAAGGTACGATTGTTGACGCAACGATTATCGCTGCGCCCACATCAACCAAAAATGCAGAAGGTGAGCGCGACCCGGACATGCATCAGGTTAAAAAAGGCAATGAATGGCACTATGGAATGAAGATGCATATTGGTGTCGATGACGGGCTTGGTTTAATCCATAGCATTGCCACAACGGCGGCCAACGAACATGACATTACTCAGGTCGATAAATTGCTGCATGGTGAAGAGCAACGGGTTTGGGGTGATGCAGGATTCCAAGGTGTCGATAAGCGCGAAGAGCACAAGACTCGCGAAGTAGATTGGTTTATTGCCATGCGCCCCGGCAAGCGTGCGAAGCTGGCCAAATCAAATCCGCTGGCGCAGGCAGAAAAAATCAAAGCCAGCGTTCGTGCAAAAGTGGAACATGCATTTTTTTACATCAAGCGCGTGTTTCATTACAGCAAAGTTCGTTATCGCGGTTTGGAGAAAAATACCAACCGTCTGTATGTGTTGGCAGGTTTAGCGAACCTGTTACGAATGAAATCGAGCCTGCTGCCCTAGGGGCAGTCCGCCTGTAATTTGCCAAAACGGCGAATTACAGGCGGAAAAATGAAAAACGACGGGAAATTACTGCGGAAATTTTGAAAAATTGTGTTTTTCGCGGTGTGCTTTTTTAAAAGAGATAATTTCTCAGAGGTTCCCTAGACGAAATTTCCGTTTAGTCAAGAATAATATTAACAAGCTCACAAGTATCGGTTTTCTTATCGCAAAAAAACTGCGTTATTCAATGTATTCGTCGACGCCTACAAAAATATCCAAGTCTCCTTTTGATATCGCCCCAGGCACCGAGGAAGAGCCTATGTGTTCTATGCGCGCGGTTGGCAATAATGAAATTATCTTAGCTCTATAAACTTCAAAGAGTCTGTTATTGCTTTCTTGGTATTCACTCGCTTCATGAAATTTCATCGTTTTTGGAATCCCTGAAATTGTGGACACTTGAAATATTCTAGCCATAACTACTTCATTTTGCTTGAACTTGAGGGTTTCCGCAAAAGCCGCGTCTGATTGACAAGTCTGTTGATAATGCCTCTGGCATAGAGTGGAAACCTAGGGAACCTCTGAGAAATTATCTCTTTTAAAAAAGCACACCGCGAAAAACACAATTTTTCAAAATTTCCGCAGTAATTTCCCGTCGTTTTTCATTTT
>CAIOHY010000321.1 GCA_903858205.1 uncultured Cellvibrio sp. | reverse complement strand
ATTCGATTTTGATGTCGAAGAGTCCATCGTAGTTGACCGCGAAAAAGCCCCCTGGCCAGCCAATCAAGCTGAAGCCGATAAGCTCTGGCAACAATACCTGAAATCCAACCTACTGAACTCCATGTTGTCGGGTAAAAAACTCGACGAGAGTAAAACTACGTTGCGCAAGCGTTACGCCAACCAACTGCGCAGATTGAAGCAGCAAACCAATGAAGAAGCATTCAGTGTGATGATGAACTCACTCACAATGCTTTACGATCCGCACACCAATTATTTATCGCCGGAAAATGCCGAAAATTTTGATATTAGTATGTCGCTTGAGTTGCAAGGGATAGGTGCTGTTTTACAAAGCGATGAAGACTATACCAAAGTCAGCAGTCTGGTTGTCGGTGGCCCGGCACAGAAACAAGGTCAGCTAAAACCTAACGATAAAATTGTCGCAATCGCACAGGGCGCCGATGGTGAATTTGTCGATGTGGTTGGCTGGCGTTTGGATGAAGTAGTCAAATTGATTCGCGGCCCCAAAGGCACAATTGTGCGCCTGGAAGTCATTCCTTCAGATCCAACGGCGACAGCGAACAAAAACATTACCATTAAACGCGAGACGGTAAAACTTGAAGATCAAGCCGCAAAAAAAGCGGTGTTTGAAGTGAAAAATGGCGATAAAATTTTCAAGCTCGGGGTGATCGACATTCCGACCTTTTATATGAATTTTGAAGCCTATCAAAAAGGCGATCCCAACTATAAAAGTACTACTCGCGATGTGTTTAACTTGCTCAATGAGCTAAATAAAGAAAAAGTCGATGGCATTATTATTGACCTACGCGATAACGGCGGTGGATCATTGCCGGAAGCCGCGATGTTGACCGATCTGTTTGTCGATCCGGGTCCTGTTGTACAAATTCGCCAAAGTGATGACACTATTTCACGCAACTATCGCGCCTATCAACCAGCAGTGTATCGCGCGCCTATTGCGGTAATGATTAATCGTTTGAGTGCATCAGCCTCCGAAATTTTTGCGGGCGCAATTCAAGACTATGGTCGCGGGATAATTATCGGCTCCACCACTTTCGGTAAGGGCTCCGTGCAAAATCTTGTCGAGCTAAAGCACGGGCGATTGAAAATAACAGAAGCAAAATTTTACCGAATCTCCGGCGATAGTACGCAGCATCGCGGCGTTATTCCCGATGTGCAATTGCCCAGCTTGTTAGATCCAGAGGAAATTGGTGAAAGCAGTTATGATAACGCGCTGCCGTGGGATCGCATCCATCCCGCACCACATCAAAACTATTTCAATATCAGCAAATATCTACCCACTATTGAAACCAACCATCAAGAACGTATGGCGCAGGATCCTGATTTTATTTTCCTGAACAAACAGAGCGCCATGTTTAAGGAAGCGGCAGCTAAAAAAGAAGTCTCATTGCGTCTGGCTACTCGCCAAGCAGAGCAACAGCAAATGGAAAAACGTGCGCTTGAAATAGAAAATCAGAAACGTATTGCGAAAGGTGAAAAACCCTATGCAGACTATGCTGCACTTAAAAAGGCGAATGGTGGTGATGACGATGAAGACGCACCACCAAAAGAAACCGACAAAGAGATCAAACCAAAAGAAGATCCCTATCTAATGGAAGCTGGTCACGTGCTGGCAGACTTCATCGACCAAATAAAAGCACCAGAGCAGAAGGTCGCCAAACAATAATCATCGACCTATTACTCTTTTTAATGTCACACAAAACACCTGATCAGCAATGCTCAGGTGTTTTTTCATCGCAGAGCCACTTATGAAAGCAATCTCATTCAACGTCAACAGTATCAGAACCCGCCTGCATCAATTAGAAGCAGTGATTGCGAAACACAATCCAGATTTTATCGGCTTACAAGAAACCAAAGTGAATGATCCGGATTTTCCCCTCGACACCATTCAAGCCATGGGTTACCACGTCGAGTATTTTGGTCAAAAAACTCACTATGGTGTGGCGATACTTTCCAAGCACCCATTCAAAAAAGTTATCAAAGGCTTCCCCGGTGATGATGATGCTGCACAGCGCCGTTTTATCGGTGGCGTATTTGAAACGCCGGTTGGCGAAGTAACGCTTCTAAATGGGTATTTCCCGCAGGGCGAAAGCCGCGACCACGCGGTGAAATTTCCGGCGAAACGGAAGTTTTATGCGGATCTGATTGATTATTTGAAAAATT
>CAIOHY010000320.1 GCA_903858205.1 uncultured Cellvibrio sp. | reverse complement strand
TGGACTTGCGCCGTATCGAATTAGTAAAGCGGGAGTTAACGCATTCGTAAGAAATCTTGCACACGAAACAGGACTCGGTGCACGTGGTTTTTATGTTGATGCAATTTGCCCCAACCATTCACGCACTGACATGGGTGGCCCGGATGCACCGCGCAGCGCAGAAGAAGGTGCGGAGTGCGCGGTGTGGTTAGCAACGCGTGAATTTAATGCAGGAGATACAACTGGTGTGCTGTGGGAAGATCGACAGATTGTGGATTGGTGAATTAGTTTTTAGAACTTAACTGCATCAGTCATAGCACGGGCTAATAAACCAAAATTCGGTTTGTCTTCTGTGCCACCTTTAATCATCGCCAAAACTGGAATTACTCCACCGGTTTCCAAACATTTAACAATTTTTTTATGAACTTTTTTAGCCTGCTCTTTTGCTAAATGACCAACAATTTGACAGTTATATTCTTTGTCCTTTTTGTGTTTCCAAATCAGCACAACAGAAACAGCATTGGGATCGAATGGATTTAACGGTTCCGGCAATAGAAATCCTGCCATCCAATTTTCAAGACCAACTGCGTCCACAACAATCTTTAGTGCATCTGTATGAAAACTCTCACCAACAACATCTAAAAATTGTTTGTTTTCCGAATACAGCACATTTCCAATTGATTGATGCATGGAAATACTGTCATCAATATCTTGGCAAGTTTTCTCCGGAAATTCGAGGGACAAAGTGGGGACATACTTTCCAGGAGCATTGCGAACCATCTCGATTAGATTTGGCACATACTTTGCATCAAACTTGATTGAAAAATTCTTCTCTGGCAGCTCTTTTTTAAACCATCCCATGGTGAAACCTTACCGTTAACTTAACTACCTAAACATTTTTTGAATCATCTTGCATCATTTTGACGAAAGTTGCTGCGATGGTTGCGCTGATGACTCCGATTAATGCGATCCCCAACATCATTAGTCCAACAGCAAGAACTCGACCTTCTGTCGTCGTGGGAAAACGGTCTCCGTATCCAACGGTTGTTACCGTTGTAATCGCCCACCAAAAACCATCTCCAAAAGTTTTAATATTTGAATCCAAGGCATTTCTTTCAATCAGTGTGATTTGTACCGCTGCAATGTAGGTCAAAAACAACGTGGTCACAAAAACTCGAATAGTTATCCCAAATGATCTACCAATTGCAACTTTCTGAATGACCAGTGAGCCAAATGAAACAATTCTCAACAACCGTAAGGGGCGCAAGAACGGTAAAACTACTGCTGCAATTTCCAGAGGATGCGACTTTAAATATCTTTTTTTACTCTCTGCTCTGCTTATTCCATAGATTAAATCAGCAGCAAAGGCCGTCCACGAAATCCACTGGATAGCATCCAAGATTGTTTGAGTTTGTGCATTAATTTCAGAAGTAAAGGCTGGGTAAGAAAACGAAACTAGGAAAGCTACCGCTAGTACCGTAAGTGTTTCGTTCCAAAATCTTTTTTTCATTTACTTTTCTTTTCAGGTATGACAGAAACTGCAAGAAATATTGTTATTGCAGCGAGCAGTGCCAAAGGTAACGCAGTCCACCATAAACCGCCGTCATACATATATTTTGCTACGCCAAGTGCAATCAGATTCGCAAGCACTGCTGGCGCTCGTCCATACATTTTTTTGTCTTTAAAACCTTTGGCAGCAAATAACAACCCAGCACCGCCGCCAATAACTAGGCATAATTCCCCAGAGATTACGAACCATTCGATTGAATCTTTGCTGGTTAACCCTTTCACAATAAGGAATACACCAATACCAAGTATCAAGAAACCTTCTAAGCGCAAAACAATGATGGCTAATTTACGCCGAAGTTCCTGATTCTGGTTGCTCATGAACGCACTTTAGCAACTAGTCATAACTTTTGGTTTTTTAAGTAGGTATCCTTTACCCATGGCTGCGCGTGAATACGGGATAGAGATCGGTGCGATTGACGCGACCCTTGTTTCTATTGAGAAGGTTTTAGATCTTCCAAAATTACGCAAATTAGCAGCAGAACTAGAAGAGCAAGCGGGCGTGCCT
>CAIOHY010000319.1 GCA_903858205.1 uncultured Cellvibrio sp. | reverse complement strand
ACTAACGAAAACCAGTCCAAATATGACGATCTTACAGGCGAAGTTGTAGCCTTGGATCAGCAAATTGATCGCGAGCAAAAATTGCTTGATCTGATGGCGGATGATCATCATCAAGAAGATCAAGCTAAAAAAGCGCGCGACAAGAAAAAAGTGGATGCCATTTCGCCTGAAGGTATTTTTAATGCCTGGGCGCGCGGCGGCGAGAAGAGCTTGAGCCAAGAACAGGCGCAGGCGCTTTACAACACTATGTCTACTACCACGGGTAGTGAGGGTGGCTTCACCGTGCCAACGACTGTGGCTACTCGCTTGATTGAGTCATTAAAATCCTTTGGCGGTGTGCGTGCTGTGGCCGAAATTCTTACCATGCAGTCTGGCAATCCAATGTCATTTCCGACTACTGACGGCACAGCAGAAGAAGGTGAAATTATTGCGGAAAACGCAACCGCAACCGGGAGCGATCCAACTTTTGGCACCGTCGGCTTGCCGGTTTATAAATTCAGTTCAAAAATTATGGCTGTGCCAATTGAGCTGTTGCAGGACTCCGTGATCGATGTTGAAGCGTTTATTAATCGCCGCGCCGCTGATCGTTTGGGTCGTATCACCAATCGCTTGTACACCGTGGGCACGGGAACATCTCAGCCCATGGGAATTGTCACTGCCTCCACTGTAGGTAAGGTTGGCGCAACAGGAACCACTACCAGCTTTGGCTATGATGATCTGGTTGATGTGATGGAAGCGGTTGACGATGCCTATACCGAAGGTGGCCGCGGTCAATGGATGTTTGCCCAAGCGGTTCGCCGCGTGCTGCGCAAAATGAAAGATACCGCAGGCCGCCCAATTTGGACGCCCGGATATGAATTTGGTACTACCGCTGGCGTACCTGATTTATTGCTGGGCGCCAACGTGCGAATCAACAACCACGTTGCGGCGCCGGCAGCTAACGCAAAATCCATGGTGTTTGGTGATTTATCAAAATATGTGATTCGTGATTCGCTGCAAGTCAGTCTATTCCGCTTTGCAGATTCGCCTTACATCACCAAAGGTCAAATCGGTTTCCTTGCCTGGATGCGTACCGGTGGCAATTTGACCGACACTGCTGCGGTGAAACACTTCCAACACTCTGCGACCTAATTACGCAGTGCATTAATCAAAGCCCGCCAGCGCGGGCTTTTTTATTCGCGAATTTTTTTGGAGTAGGGTCATGGCTAAAGGTGGTAACAAATTAATGTTAGTTCGCGTGCTCGCTGATTTGCTGGTTGATGGCAAATCCTATGCCGCTAATGATGTGGTTGAATTTCCTGCGGAGCTTGCTGAGTCGCGAGTAAAAGCGGGTCAGGTTGATGATGCTGAAGCGGCAGTTGATTACTGCGTGAAAGAGCTTGGCAAAAAACCAATCACGCACGAGCCGGTAATTGTTGATGCGGTTGCTGACGCTGTTGCGGACGGTGCTGAATAATGCGCGGTTTGTTTCGCCTGCAGGCGCCAGTGGCGGTGGTTGATGCTGCGACTGTGATGAGTCATTTGCGTGTAAGTGATGCGGGCGAGCAAACGATCATTGAAAGCTATCGCGATGCTGCCACACGCATGTGTGAGCAGCATACAGGCTATGCGATTGGGCAGCAGCGTTGGCGTCTGTCGCTGTCGGCGTTTTCGGGCCGTTCCATTCGCATTCCGTTGCCGCCGCTTGTGTCGGTGCAATCAGTTAAATACTACGATTTGAGCGGCACTTTACAAACAGTGGATTCATCCAATTATTACGTTGATCCCAATCAGTTGTTGGGTGAAGTAACAATAAAGCCTGGCATGAATTGGCCTGCTACCTTGAACCGGTCGGATGCGGTAATGATTGAGTTTACCTGCGGAAATTCATCGGTTGATGCTGACATTGTTGCCGCAATTTTGCTGATGACAGGCCATTTTTATGAAAACAGAGAGGCGGTTACCGGCTTTACGCTCTCTGAATTACCCTTTGGTGTGTCTTCGTTGTTATCACCTTACGTGGTGCCGGTTTGCGCATGAAAATATCAGCAGGCGAATTAGATCGCAAAATCACATTGCTTGAGCCAAGAGCGGTGCAGGGCTCTTTTGGTAGCACGCAAATTGCGCCCATTGAGCATGCGGGAGTGTGGGCCAAATTTAAGCCTGATGGTGGCAGTGAATCCACACAGGCGGATGCTGAAGTTGCAGTAAATCGGGCTAAATTTTTTATTCGTTATCGCACGGATATTCGACAGGATTGGGGCTTGCGTGATGATCTTGGCAATGAGTATCGAATCCATAATTTTTATGAACTGAATCGTCGCGATTACTTGGTGCTCTGCTGCGAGGTGCGCAATGCTCGACCTTAAAGGAGGGAAAGAATTGCAGCAATTGCTGGATCAGCTGCCTGCAAAAATTGAGGCGAATATTTTGCGTGGTGGTTTGAGGGCCGGCGCAAAAGTTCTGCTGAATGCTGTTAAGGAATCTGCGCCGGTCGATGAAGGGGATTTGGCTGCATCCGCGCGAATCAGTACATCGATTCGCCGCGGGCAGGTTCGTGTATTTGTAAAAGTGGGAAACGAGAAGGCGTGGTATGCGCATATCGTTGAATTTGGCGCGGCGCCTCACTCGGTAAAAAAAGGCGACAAAATCGGGAAAGAAAAGGGGGATGGGGATCGACGTCTTCACCCCCGGCGCAAGGCCAAATCCATTTGTGCGGTCTGCGTATGATGCGAATGAACAGCAGGCGGTCGATGCGGCCGTTGACTACATGCGAAATAGGCTGAAGACAAAGCACGGGCTGGAGACGCCAGATAACGATGAAACCTGAAAAAGTAATTTTTAGCCTGCTGGGTTCTGATTCCGTCGTTACTTCAAAAGTTGGCGATCGTATTTTTCCTGTTGTTGCGCCCAAGGGTGCGACGCTGGGTAGTCAGTATTTAATTGTCAGAAAAATTAGCGACGTAAAACAAAATTCAATTGCGCAGAATGCTAGTTTTGTTTTGCGTAAGGCTCGCATTCAGATTGATTGCAAGGCAAATGACTATGAACTGCTGAAGCAATTAGTTGCCAGTGTGAGTAAAGCGTGTGATTTAAAAAATGGTGATATTGATAGTGTTCTGGTTGTCTCATGCATGCTGATTTTCGAGGGTGCTGAGGGTTACGATTCTGGCTTGCAGTTTTTTGAGCAGCCAATTGATTTTCAAATTTTTTACCACGATTCAGGAGTTTAATAATGGGTGCTGCATCCGGTGTCTATAAGCAAGCGAGCTACAAAAAAGAAGCCACTTTCGGTACCAAGCCATCGGCTGCAAGTGCGCAGTCAATGCGCCGGGAATCGATTGATTTGAATTTGCAAAAAGATTCTTACGGGTCTAATGAAATTCGCCAGGATCTGCAAAAAGCAGATTTTCGCCATGGTGTTGGCCGAGTCTCGGGCAAGGTTTCCGCTGACTTGTCTCCAAGAACGTGGGCTGATTTTATTGGCAGTTTTTGTAAGCGCCCGTTCACCGCTGCGCCTTCAATCGCGGGCCTGTCAATTACCATTTCCGGTTCCGGTCCTTATACGGTTGCTCGTTCATCTGGCTCCTGGCTAACCGATGGCGTTAAGGTCGGAAATGTGGGCCGGTTAACGGCGGGGAGCTTTAACGTTAGCAACTCAAACAAAAATCTATTTGTTACTGCAGTGACTGCGTTGTCGCTTACGGTGATTACGCTGAATGGCTCCACGCTCGTTGCAGAAGGGCCGATTGCCTCCGCAACATTTGCATTAACCGGAAAGCAAAGCTGGATTCCGACTACTGGGCATGTGGAAGAAAGCTATACATTTGAGCAGTTCTATCCAGAGGTTCCGGCCGGTGAAATTTTTACCGGCTGCAAGATTTCCAGTTTGACTGTGGATTTGCCGCCCACGGGCATCGCTAAAATCGGTTTTGATGTAATGGGGCGAGCACTGGAATCGACTACTACGCAATATTTCACCAGCCCTACTGCACCAACCACAACTGCATCCCTGGCGTCGGTCAATGGCGTGTTGCGTGCGGGTGGGCAGGTTGTGGCAGTGCTGACAGGATTAAACATTAACGGTGCTGCGAATTACTCAGGTGATCCGGTGGTTGGCAGCAATGTTATTCCGCAGTTTTTTGCGGGCATGGTTGAGGTCAGTGGTCAGGCTACAGCCTATTTCGATTCAACCGCGTTGCGTGATGCATTCGTTAATGAAACTGAAATTGATATCGTCGGTGTTTTTACAACCGATAATTCAGCAACAGCGGATTTTATTTCTTTCATTATGCCGCGCGTGAAAGTTAACAACTTCACCAAGTCAGACGGTGCTGGCGCTGTGATTGCAACAATTCCGTTTCAGGCATTGTTGAATGGCGCAGGTGGAGTTGGTGCAGCAACTGAAAAAACGACCCTGATGATTCAGGATTCAGCGGCGTAATTTATTAACCTTTTTTAAAGTCTATGCCCGGCTATATGCCGGGCTTTTTTTTGAGGAAATTTTATGGGCGGTACAGATTTTGGCAGTGGTGTTGATCAGCGAGATGCGGGCGCTTTAGCTCACACTTTTCATGATTCGGTAATTGATGCAGTGGATTTGGCGCTCGATCTTGCGGATTTTGAGGATGTGCAGGTCGGTGCTTATGTCGTAAAGAATCCGAAGACGTTAAAGAAAACGGATTTCGTTGTATTTCTGGCTGGGCCTGAGCATCCAATTCGCAAAAAGCAGGAGCATGCTCGCGTAAGAAAGCTGCGACAAGAGGCTGCCAAAACGGGGCGCGTGCAATTTGATGATCCGGCTGACGAAGACCGTGAAAACACAATGAAATTAGTTGATTGTATTTTGGGTTGGGACAACGCCACATTTGGTGGAGAGTCGATCGAGTTTTCAAGAGACGCGGCTTACAAATTATTGTTCAACCCAAAATTGCGTTGGTTGCGTAACCAGTTGATCGAGGGTCTGGATACAACGGATGTTTTTATCAAAGACTGCGCCGGCTAATCATTGAGCATGCCCAACGAGAGGCGTCACTTGATGTGTTGCAGCCGGACGGCGCCTCATTACGAACACATTTGCAGCGAGCCGCAGCGGCGGGCAAAGTTGATCCGCTGCTAACGGCTGAACCTTTGCCTGCATGCCTTAAACCATTATGGGAATTATTCATAGAGATCAGTCATACGCGCGTGTCTGGTATGGCTGCAAATGCTATTGCGCCCACTGAAATTGAGGCGTGGTGCCGAATGAGCGGTGTAGAACTATCGCCGTGGGAATTTGCAACTGTGCTGGCTATTGATGCAGCAATTTTGCGCACATGGGCGAAGCAACGAGCGGAAAAAAATGAAACTGGCAACACTTGAACTTGAATTACTCGCGAACATTGCACGCCTTCGCAAAGATATGGATGAGGCCAAGGGCGTTGTTGATAAAGCGACCAAGGCAATCTCTGCATCTGTCAATGCTGCGATGGGTGTGCTGGGTGCGCTTGGTATTGGGTTGTCGGTTGCAGCGTTTTCTGCCTGGGTGAAATCTGCAATTGATGCTGGCGATGCAATGAAGGCGTTTAGCCAAAAAACCGGCGTGGCTGTTAAAGATGTTGCCGGGCTTCAGTTGGCATTCCAGCAGGGCGGCGTTGAGGGCGACAGGCTGCAATCCGCGATTGCGAAGATGAGCAAATCAATGGCTGAGAGCAGTGAATCGTTCCAGCGGTTGGGTGTCGAGACACGCAATGCTGACGGCTCGCTTCGTGATGCAAAATCAGTGCTGTACGATGTTGCAGACGCTACTGCAAAAATGAAAGACGGAACTGAAAAAGTGGTTGCATTGCAGGCCATTTTTGGAAAATCGGCAGCGGATTTAATACCCGCCCTGAATGACGGCAGTGAGGGCCTGCGCGCAATGGCTGAGATGGCTGAGCGCTTGGGTTTGGCGATGAGCGCAGAAACTGCTGATGCTGCTGATCGCTTTAACGATACAACTGAATTGCTTGGTATGGGTCTGCAGGGTGTCTCCCGGCAAGTTGCTGCGGAGCTTCTGCCTACGCTGACAAATTTAACGGGCGTGATGTTGGAAACTGCGAGTAACGGCGAAACCGTGAATGCTGTTGCCGGCGCTATTTCTGGCACATTAAAAACGTTATTTAGTGTCGGTGTCGGTGTTAGCGAAGTATTTAGCACGCTGGGTAAAACATTGGGCGCGGCCGGCGCTGCGCTAGTTTCAATGATGAATGGTGATTTCGCGTCCGCAAAAGTCATTATGAGCGAGTGGAAACAAGAAGTTTCCACGGATTGGCAAGAGTCGGGCGCAAAGATTCAGAAGGTCTGGTCGGAAGCGACCGACACCACGGTCGCAGCAATGGCTGAAATGAATTCAGCCGCGAATGAGACTACAGCAGGCATCAGCAAAACCACCAAGGCCTATGACCAGCTTTCGCAAAAGCTTATACAGCGCAATGCTCAGCTGAAGAGTGAGCTTGATCAAAACGCTAAGCTTACTGCATCACAAAAGATACTGATCGATCTCACTAATAAATCAACGGCTGCTTACAAATCCTTAACCGACGTAGAGCGCGCTGAGCTGATTGAAAAAGCGCGACAAAATGTTGCTCTTGAAAAAGAAGCCTTGGCCCGCGCTGAGGCGCGTAAGCAAAAAGAGGCTGAAGAAAAAGCGCTTGTTAAATTAATTGAAAAAACCCGCGAGGGTAATCGTTCGCTCGATGAGCAAATTGCAGCGCAGCGCGCCGCGAATGATTCTGCACGCATGGGTGTTGAGGCCAGTGCTGCGCTGGAAATTGCGAAGCTCAGAGAAGCTGCTGCAACCGCTCAGAAAAATGCGATCACGGCGACAGAGCAGCAACACAATAAAGATTTGGCAGCTCAATACCAGGCGCAGGCAGATAAGCTGCGTGAGCTTGCTGATTTAAAAGAGCAAGGTATTCATATTCAATCCGCAAAAGATGCTGCTGAAGAGTGGAAAAAAACAACCGATTCAATTCAGAACGGTTTAACTGATTCGCTTATGCGTGGTTTTGAAAGCGGCAAAAGTTTTAGCGAAAGTTTCCGGGATGGTTTGGTTGCTCAATTTAAGGCCTTGGTTTTGCAGCCGACTATTCAGGCGATTATGGGGCCCGTGTCCGGTGCTATGGGTAACGTTATGGGCAGCCTTTTGGGCGGTCAGGGCGGGCAGGGTTCACTAGGTGGCATGAGTAGCCTGGCAAGCTTGTTCAAGGTGGGCGGCACATTTGGTGCGACTGGTTCGCTCGCGGGTGGTATCGGTGGCGGAATATCGAGTTTTGGCGGCATGGTCGGCAGTTCAACTATGCAGCAGTTTGGCGGCGGTATGACGGCGGGTTATGGCAATGGCTCTGTTGCGAGCGGTCTTGGTGCTAAGGCGGGCTCTGCTGTGCCATGGGTGGCCGGTGTTGGTGGTGGCTTGCTCGCGGGCAGAGCGATATCTGGCGAATATTCCGTAGGCAATACCATTGGCGGCAACAAAAATACTGCCGTCGTTGTGGGTACCGCAATTGGTTCGATTTGGGGCCCAATTGGTGCCGCGCTTGGCGGCGCGATCGGTGGCTTATTTAACCGCGCGTTTGGCATGGGCGAGAAAAAAATCAAAGAGTCTGGCATACAGGGAACGATATCTGGAGGTGCGGCAACTGGGCAGACTTACGCGAACTGGAAGCAAAAAGGTGGATGGTTTCGCAGTGACAAATCGGGCGTTAATTATGCTGATATCCAAGAGGATATGGCACAAGCGATGGATGCCGGCTCTAAGGCTGTTTTGTCACAAGTTGAAGTCTGGGCGCAGGCTCTGAAATTGCCCGGCGAGAAGCTCGCCTCTGTCACATCGTCTTTCAAAATTGCGCTAGGGGAAGATGAGGCGGCAAATCAGGAAGCGGTTGCTAAGGTTTTCATTGATTATCAAAACGCGCTCGCAGCGCGATACGGCACTGTGCTCAAACAATTTCAAAAGGCCGGTGAATCGTTTTCAGACACCATGAGCCGCTTGGCTGGATTGCAGCAATTTTCGGCGGCGTTCAATGAGTTCGGCGGGGCCTTTTCTCGCATTGCCTCGTTGAGTGTTGACGCGCGCGAACAGCTGATTGGCTTCGCGGGCGGCATAGATGCGCTCATTGGGAAAACTCAATCGTTTGTTGATGCGTATTATTCCGATTCTGAAAAGGCTGGCCTGCAGTCAAAGCAAGTGGCAGGCGTATTGAAAGAATTGGGCTTTGACACTAGCGCGCTGCAAAATCGTGATCAATATCGTGCATTGGTTGAGAGGCAAGAAGTCGAGACTGAAGCAGGTCGTAAAATTTTTAACGCTCTTTTGGATATCGCTCCGGTCTTTGCCAGTCTCACTGGTTACCTTGGCCAAAACAACTTGACCCTGGATCAATCTGCAGCCCAGGCGCCGCAGACTGCGCTGCTTCAATCGCTGTTTGATGAGTCCAAATTAAATGCTGCTGATATGGTTGATCAGCAGGTCTTGGCCAACGATAACTTGATGTCGATCGAGGATGCTGTTCGCAGCGGCAATAGATCGATTATTGATGCGGTAATGTCGTCGGGCGGTTTTGTATCTGATGCCATCGTTCGCGCGATTTCCTCAAGTGCGGCGCCAGCTTCGCGCGCAGTAGTTGAGGCATAACCATGCCTATTACCGATTCGCAATTTAATGCCTGGCTACTGCGTGGTGATGTTGATCGCTGTGTATTGATCGAGGTGGATGTTTGGTCTGGCGGTGCTGTTGTCACCCGCTACATGAGTACGCATGGTTTTGTTAGCAGCCCAAGCGATGCCCCGGCAAATACGGCGT
>CAIOHY010000318.1 GCA_903858205.1 uncultured Cellvibrio sp. | reverse complement strand
GTGGCAGCGCTATTCATACAAAAACGCCCGAGGCCATCACGACCCCGGGCGGTTAAGATTTCTAAAACCCGTTATCCAGTTAATCACAACGCTGCTCCGCTTAAGTGAACAGCATTGCGATCTAGTGATCGGGCTTTTCAAAAGGCAGGATATTGATAATCTGGACGGCGTCTTTTTTCTCTTCTTCGGATTGGTTAACGCGCGTTTCCAGTTCTCGTGCGACCGGTTTAAAGCGCATTTCTTCCTTGTAACCGCAGGCGACGCATTCGCGATAATCCTTACCCTCTTCATTGAAGACGACCAGTTTGTCCATTTCAGAACAGCGCGGGCAGACGGCGCCGGCAACGAACCGGCGTGTGGTGCTGTAGGCCATTAGACTGCCTCCGCAGAAATATCGGCATGCGTAATTCCGGAGTGACGCAATAACGCATCAATTTCCGGTTCACGCCCACGGAAGTTTTTAAATAATTCCATTGGCGCTTTGCTGCCACCTTGCTGCAAAATTTCCTGCAAAAAACTTTCTCCCGTTTGCGCGTTAAAAATACCTTCTTCTTCAAAACGCGAGTAAGCATCTGCAGATAAAACTTCCGCCCACTTGTAACTGTAATAACCTGCTGCGTAACCGCCGGCGAATATATGGCTGAAACTATTTTCAAAGCGATTGAATGCCGGCGGTTTGATCACCGCCACTTGCGCGCGCACCTGATTCAATACTTCCTGCGCAGATTGCGGCGCGGCCGGATTGTATTCGGCGTGCAAGCGGAAATCGAACAGTGAAAATTCGATCTGGCGAATCATTTGCAAACCGGATTGGAAATTTTTAGCGGCGAGCATTTTATCGAGTAAATGTTGTGGCAGCGGCTCGCCGGTTTGGTAGTGTCCGGAAATCAGAGGAATCGCCTCCGGTTCCCAACACCAGTTCTCCATAAATTGGCTGGGCAATTCCACCGCATCCCACGCGACGCCGTTTATTCCACTCACGGCCGCCACGTCAATTTGCGTCAGCATATGGTGCAAGCCGTGACCGAATTCGTGAAACAGCGTGGTGACTTCATCGTGCGTCAGTAGCGACGGCGTTGTGCCGACCGGCGGCGTAAAATTGCAGGTCAAGAAAGCGACCGGTAATTGCACACCCGTTGCGGTTTTGCGGCGCACGCGGCAATCCGCCATCCAAGCCCCGCCTTTTTTCTTATCGCGCGCAAATAAATCCAAATAAAAACTTGCTACTTGGACACCCTTTTTTTCGATGTGATAAAAACGTGCATCAGGATGATAGGTATCAAATTCCGCAATTTGTTTTACTTCAATCCCAAACAAACGCCGCACCACTTCAAACATACCAGCGATGACTTTTTCTGCAGGAAAATAGGGGCGCAACTCTTCTTGCGATACCGAGTATTTTTCCACGCGCAATTTTTCGCTGTAGTAAGTGGTATCCCAAGCCTGCACATCCGCACAACCATTGCGCGCGGCAAATTCGCGCAATTCTGCGTAGTCGCGCTCGGCATAGGGTTTGGATTTTTGCGCAAGCTCAGTTAAAAATTGCAGCACCTGCGCCGGCGACTCTGCCATTTTGCTCGCCAGTGAGCGCTCGGCATAATTTGCAAAACCTAACAGCTGGGCAAGTTCATGGCGCAGCGCGAGTGTTTCAGCAATCAATGGCGTATTGTCGAATTCGGCTGCTGAAGTGCCATCTGCTTTTTTGCCTGTGGCTGATGCGCGCGTCACATAAGTGGTATAAATTTCTTCGCGCAATGCGCGGTTGTCGGCATACATAATGACTGCGTAGTACGACGGAAAATCGAGCGTGATTACATAACCGGGCAATTCTTTTTGCGTAGCTGCCTGCGCCGCTTGCGCAAGTGCGGACTCAGGCAAACCAGCAAGCGCGTCCGCATCATCAAATTGTTTAAACCAGGCTTGGGTTGCATCCAACACATTATTGGAAAACTGTGTAGAAAGTTCTGACAGGCGTTTTTGAATTTCGCCAAAGCGTTTTTTATTTGCTGCATTTAATGCAACGCCACCTAAACGAAAATCGCGTAGAGCATTGTTGATTGTCTGTTGCTGTGCTTGCGTCAGCTGTGCAAATTCGTCGCTGTCAGCAAGTTGTTGATAGGCTTTATAGAGTGCTTCGTTTTGGCTGAATTCGGTGCTGTAATCCGTCAGCAGCGCCACACTTTCGGTGTAGGCTTTGCGCAACTCATCGCTGTTGGCGACGGAATTTAAATGGCTGACCGGCGCCCAGGCTTGATCCAATTTATCGCCCTGTTCTTCCAAGGGCGCAACCAAGTTGCCCCAGCTCGGGCTGGTTAGGTCAGCAAGCAGCTGCGCAAGTTGCGCGCGGCCCTGCTCAATTAATTCACTAATCGCCGGCGTTACCTGCTCGGCGGCAATCGCGGAAAAAGGGGGCAAAATGTGGCTTGTTAATAGCGGGTTGGTCATGCGGCTTGCTCCGTGGGGCGAAAATGGGGCGGGGTTTGACGTATCATACACCCATCGATTTCTACACCGATTAATGATCAGGTTTTTTCAGGAGCATATCTATGGGCGCGATCAGACATTACCAAGGCCACTCACCACAATTAGGTGCGCGCGTGTTTGTCGATGAATCCGCTGTCGTCATTGGCGATGTGGTACTGGGGGATGATTCCTCCATCTGGCCCTGTGTGGTGATTCGCGGCGATATGCACCGCATCCGAATAGGTGCGCGCACCAGCGTGCAAGACGGCTCGGTGCTGCACATCACACACGCGAGCGATTACAACCCCGCTGGCCACCCGCTGATGATTGGCGATGATGTCACCGTCGGCCACTCCGTTTGCCTGCACGGCTGCACCATTGGCAACCGCGTATTGGTCGGCATAGGTTCGACGATTCTGGATGGCGCCGTGGTGGAGGATGAGGTAGTGATTGGCGCTGGCTCGCTGGTGCCACCGGGCAAGCGGCTCGAATCGGGTTTTATGTACATGGGCACCCCAGTCAAACAAATTCGCCCACTCAAGGAAACCGAAAAATCCTTTTTTTTATACTCAGCCAATAATTATGTGAAACTCAAAGACACCTACATTCAAGATACCTACATCAAGGAGATGCAATGAACTATTCACTGCCGATTTTAGGAGAAGAGGATAACGATTTCGCCGTGCATAAAATTATTTGCATTGGTCGCAACTACGCCGAGCACGCACGCGAAATGGGTCATGATCCCGAACGCGAACCGCCGTTTTTCTTTTTTAAACCGCAGAGTGCACTGGCACAAAACAATTCAGCGTTTATCTATCCGCATTTTTCACGACAGGTTGAGCATGAGTTGGAATTAGTGATCGCGATTGGAAAATCCGGAACTCAAATTCCCGTCGCCAATGCAGCAGACTATGTATTGGGTTTTGCTGTGGGTCTGGATATGACCTGCCGCGACATCCAAAAAGAAGCCAAAAATATGGGGCGCCCCTGGGAACTCGCGAAAGGCTTTGATGGCTCAGCACCTTGCACCGCGATTCAACGCGGTTCTCTGCAGGATTTAGCGCAATACGGTGATTTGGTTTTAACGCGCAACGGTGAAGAAGTACAGCGCGGCAACTGGCGCGATATGGTGTGGCCAATTCCGGAATTGATTGCAGAAGTATCGCGCTATATAAAATTGGAAGCAGGTGATTTGATTTTTACGGGAACACCGGCGGGTGTGGGGCCGGTTGCGATTGGAGACAAATTGGAAGCAAGCCTGGAAGGATTTTCACAACAATTAACATTAAAGGTTGCCAAGTAACTAACCTAAAAAACAACAAGGAAACAAGTATCTAGCCAAAAGCCAGCTGATAGGGTTCAACTGGCTTTTTTATTTGGTGCAATCAAGCACTTGAGTTGGTGCTGAAAAACTCCTTCAGGCAATAGCTTTCTGTCCAACTCTCGCTATTACTTCACTCAAATATTCCGCATCGCGCCCTACCTGATAAAAGCGACCCGAGCCCCAAGTATGCATCCAATTCAGACCAATAAAATACAGTCCTTCCACCTCAGTTATGCCGCGTTTTTGATGCGGGTGGCCGTTCTCCTGAAAAACGGGCAAGTTAATCCACTCAAAGCGCATGTTAAAACCGGTCGACCACACCACCGCATTAATTCCTGAGGATTCAATATCCAGCTCGGTCACTAGGGGCGGCACATAATTGCTGCGAAGATTGTCGTCTGCAGGCGCATCAATAGTATTTTTCCGGATGTAATCTTCTATACCTTTCACGATTCTCTCGGCAACCTCATCGGCATAATCCAAATTTTTCTGCAAATCGTCATTGAAAAATAGTTGCTTACCATCAGTGTCTTTTAACACACCATAGAGTTTCATGCCTTGCTCAGCAAAAATGCGCAAATTTAAATCGCGCCCACCGTCGCGACCGGTAACGTAATGGTTGGTCGAGTGCACTGCATTTTTGCCATCAGGATGGGTTTCCAACGTAGTATTGTAATAACCCATATCGTCCAGCCATTTCACCACGTCGCGCCCGCGATAACGGCGATTCACGCGCGGCGCCGGACCAACACATAAATGCACCTTGCGACCAGCAAGATGTAAATCCTCGGCGATTTGACAACCGGATTGTCCGGTACCCACAACCATGACTTCACCCGGTGGTAATTGATCGGGGTTTTTATAAAAATTGGAATGCACGTGCGCGATATGCGGGGGCATTTTTTTTGCCATCGCCGGAATACGCGGCTCATGGTAACTACCGCAAGCAATCACCACCTGGTCAGCGGTATAAATGGTGTCGGCGGTCACCAGCGTAAATACATCGCCATTTTTGGTGAGCGAAATTACCGGACTATTAAATAGAATCACCGGATTAAAAAAGGTGCGATAGCCTTCAAGATATTCCACTATTTCATCTTTCACCATAAAACCGTCAGGATCATTTCCTTGGTATGGATAACCAGGTAACTGACACTGCCAGTTGGGTGTCACCAAACAAAAGGAGTCCCACCGTTTAGACCGCCAGGATTCAGCGATTCTATTTTT
>CAIOHY010000317.1 GCA_903858205.1 uncultured Cellvibrio sp. | reverse complement strand
TGATGCAGGCGCGGCTATCGGCGAGTAAATCGTCTGGCGATAATAGAATCAGATTCATAATGTATAAAAAAGCTAGTGAATAAAAACACGAATGATTAACAAGGGGGGTGCATTAGACCACGCGAACTAGTGTTTTGTCATATGCTAGCGCCGAACAATTATTCCGGTGTAACAGCGTTTTAAAGCAATTTACTCTTGTGATATGAACCACCACTCTGGCAGTAAAGAACGTATTTCCGGTTGTTGAAAACGTTCATCCAGGAGCCATAAATAGCCTTGATCCGATGTGGTGCGAATAACCCGTCCAGCAGCCTGAATCACTTTTTGGATGCCCGGATAGGTGTAGGTAAAATCATAGCCCTGTGCGAATTTACTTTGCATCACCGAGCGCAAGTGTTCGTTGACCGGATTTACTTGCGGTAATCCCAGGGTGGCGATAAAAACGCCTTTTAATGCATCGCCCGATAAATCAATCCCTTCACTAAAGGCACCGCCTAGTACGGCAAGCCCTAAAAGATTGTTGTGCTGGTTAAATTGCGCAATAAACTCTTGTCGATCTTCCTCGCTCATGCGCCGCGACTGTACTAGTAGTTGGATGTTGCTGCTGTTGAATCGCGTGCGCAGAACAGTCTCGACTTTTTGCAGAAATTCATAGCTGGGGAAAAACACCAGTGCATTGCCGGGCGCAGCATGAATTTGTGTTGCGATAAGCTCGCAAATGGGTTGGATGGCAGTGTGGCGGTCTTTATAACGAGTCGATAAATTAGCTGCGATTCTCACATGAAGTTGCTCAGCAGCGAAGGGCGAGGGCACTTGGATATGTACTGTATCCTCAGGTAGCCCCAGCAGTGATTGATAATAATGAGCGGGGTGTAAAGTCGCGGAAAAATAGCAGGCGCAATGAGCAAATCCTAGTCTCGCCGCCAGTGGTGTTGCCGGAATTAAATTGCGTAGTGTTAACACCTCTTCTTTGCTGCCCATTTCTTGCATATCAACGCAGAAATCCTCATCAAAAACGTCAACTACCTTTTGATAATTTAATGCAGCAAAAAAGAATTCCTGCGCGATAGTGTCTTGTACAGGGTGTTCGGGATTTTTTTGCAGAAATTCAATATAGCTATTAGTGAATTCGGTTAATGCAAGCCCCATTTTTTCAGGCATTACAGGCAGTAATACAAACTTGTCAGGATTTTCCGGCAATATTTTTAGTAGCGAGAGCCATAGTTTGTTTATTTTTTCCAGCGCTTTTTTGATCGAGGCAGGAGCATTTTTTTTAGCGGCGATTAAATCGCCCCGGTTTAGTTCCGCCGAGTACATACCGCGCGCACGATCGATAAGATTATGGCTTTCATCGATTAATAGATAAGGCTTCCAGTCGAATTCATTGGTAAGCCCCAATAAGAGCGGTGTGCCATCAAAATAATAATTAACGTCGGCGACAACTATATCCACCCAGCGGCTCATCTCCATGCTCAAGTAAAACGGACATATTTCAAACTCGTAAGCAAGTGCGACGAGTGCTTGTTTATCCAATATGGAAATTGCGTAAGCAGCCTGGCGTGCTTGCGCAAGCTTGGTGTAGAAATCAAATGCATAGCGGCAGGATTCGCCCATGCATTTTTTATCGGGTTCCAAACAGGATTTTTCCTGAGCGGTCAGTTCGAGTGTGCGTAGTGGAATAGTTGCACCGGTTTTGTCGCTGGCGATTAACTGAATGTTTTCTAGCGCTAATTGTTTGCCGGTGGTTTTTGCAGTGAGGTAAAAAATTTTATCGACAGGTGTGCGGGTCATGGCTTTAATCGCCGGGAATAAACCCGCCAATGTTTTCCCTGTACCGGTAGGTGCTTCAGCGAGCACTACTCGCCCGGTCGCGGCCGCTTTATACACAGCTTCAGCCATCATTCGCTGCGAGCTGTGCATCTTGCCATAGGGAAATTGCAGCTGTTCAATCCAGGGGGTGAGCTGCGCAAGGCGCTGGTTTATCTGCGCTTGCCATTGGCAATATTTTTCGGCTAATGCCTCGCCATATTCTTTTAGTTCTGCTGCACTCCAGGTTTCTTCGTGGCGATATTCTTCTTCATCGGTCAAATTAAAATAAATAAGTGCGATATTAATCTCGTCGCAGCCGTGTGTTTCACAATACATCCAGCCATAACATTTGGCCTGTGCCCAGTGCAGTTGTTGATGATTTTCAGGAATGCGCCCAGGGTCGCCATAAAATGTTTTAATTTCTTCAATACAATGATCGCTCGGTGCATAGCCATCAGCTCGCCCGCGAAAAGTAATATCGCCATAGGTAATACTCAAACTCACTTCAGTTTGATAGTTGGATGCACGCTTGGCGGTCACGCGTTGATGGCCTTCAATACCTTCCTGGCCGCTGGGCGATGGCGTAAACCGGCGATCCAGACTGCCGGATTTAGCTGCAAATTCCACCAGTGTTTTAACCGCAACTCGTTTGGGTTTATTGCCAGCTGACATACCACACCTCAGCGGGAATCGCTGTTAGTGAAAAATATTCCAACCAGCGCTGTTGATTGTCCTGAATGCGATCACCGGGGCCTTTGACTTCAATCATTCGATAGCGTTTATAAGGGGCCTCGTTAGGGAAAAACTGGATTAAATCGGGTAGGCCGCTGCGATTATTTTTAATATCAAACAATAATCGTTTAAAAACGGATGTTAAATGCGAGGCTGGAATAGCGTGAAGTGCCAAATCCAGCAGCGACTCTTCTAAAAATGGCCAATGTACCAAGTGATTGGTGATGCCATTTTTCTCGCGCCAGATCTGGCGAATCTGATCTTGATATTGACCGTTGTCTAACAATTGCCAGAGCTGATCAATGCCAGGGCGCTTGATAACAAAATCATCCTGATAAAAATCCAAGGGTGCGGCTTGAAAAGGATTGGCAAAGGCGCCATCGATTCCACGGAACATTTCCGGCCACAACCACATGCCAAATAATCCATTGAGCAATAGATTTTCGACGTAGAAGCAAGGTGATTCAGGGTGATCAAGATGCTGCCGCACAATTTCTTCTACGCGTAGATTATTTCCTTCGATATCGATAAGCCGTGGTAGTTGGATAGTCTTTTCACGCAGAGAAAAAGGGCTTTTTTTAATAATCTGCTCACCCATTTTTTTAGCGAGGCGCGGTGCCAGTCGCTGTGCGACTTGCAACTCATGCTCATTGCACGGCGTTTGCAAAATGGCATTGACAATTTGCCATGCGCCGTAAACATCACCTTGTTTTTCCAATAGGCGAATGCGTCGCTCGCGCGCTGGCGGTAAATGGCTTTGCGTATAAAGTGCCAGTGCGAGCGAATGTTGATTGGCACGTTCCAATTCATAGGCGAGTTGATTGCACAAGCGTGCACGGCGGCGCTCAATGCGCGTATTCGCAGAGATTGTTTGTGGCGCTGCCAGTAAAAGCTCCGCAATCTGAGCGAGGTGTTCAATGGCATCTGCCTGTTCCAATTGTTCATGCAGCTGAATTAAACCTTGATATTCTTCCAGTTCCTCGCGCGTTTTAAATACGCGGTGCTGTGTATCAATACTGTAGTTCTCGTAACGATACAACCCCAGATCCTGCAATACAAATTCGGTGAGATCCTGATAGGTGTTGCCAAAAAACAATAACAATAAATTGCTGATAATAGTCTGGTTGTCCAACCGATAAGCCGTACCTAATTGATAGTTCGTCCAGTCTTGCCATGTTTTCGGTTCCGGATAAAGCTCACTCAATTGTGCAACCAATACTTCTTTCCGTGATTGTTTTATGCCGATCAAATCCTGGCTAAATAAATTGAGCAACTCCACTTTAGTGAGAAGGTCGGCGGCGTCACTAATGCTGAGTAAGCTATCGCTGCTGAGTAGGCCTGCGGTAATTAATTCCTGCGCTGCTTGTTCGATGGAATCAATTTCGGCGTAGTGCAATTTATCGCTGCGAAATAATGTGCCTTTACGGCTGGATAAACGCACCAATAAGCATTGGCTTGCGCGGGTTAATTGTTGGAACGCCGCGAGAAACTGATGCTCATTGTCATTCAGTAAATCACTGTAGCGCTGCAATACCCAATTCACCATAAAGTGAAAATTTGCCAGATAGTAATCGGGCGCAAGTTCGGGTGTTTTGGGGGGCGATTGGCTCATTGGTGCTTAAGTCCGGGCGCTCTTGAAAGTTTCGGGGAAGATGATTAGGTGTTAAATAATACCGCTGCAGTGGCCTTGTGTAATTAGTGCTAAATCGTCTAATGCTTCTGCTTGACGTTGATCAGGGGGTTGGCACTATACTGTATATTAATACAGTTATCGAGTATTGATCTATCAACAACAGATGCCGACACTATGAACCCTGTACCTCCTGACAATCCACCGCTGGGTAGCCCGAATCTACAGCAATTGCTTTGCCGTCAGGATATTTGGCGGGGTAAATCGCAACGGCTGGCAGTGTCGCCCCTAACGCGGGATACCGGATATAGCGAATTGAATAGGACTTTGCTCGGTAATGGCTGGCCCAGCGCGAGTTTGACTGAGGTGTGTCAGCAGGGTTTTGTGCAATCGGAATGGCTTTTGTTGACCCCCGCTTTACGCAACACACAGGGATTGATTGTATTGCTCAACCCTCCCTGCGTGCCGTTCGCGCAGGCGCTGATTAAAGCGGGAATAGATTTGGAGCGCGTGCTGATTGTAGAGAGCGGTAATAAGGCGGATTTTCTGTTTAGCTTTCTTGAGCTGGTGCGCACCCATGCCTGCGAAGTGGTGTTGGCCTGGCAGCCCCGGCAACCCCTCAGTTATACCGAGTTGCGCAAGTGCCAATTGGCTGCGAGTGATGGGCAGGGGCTCTATGTGCTATTTCGCCCTGCGGCGGCGGCAGAACAAAGCTCACCAGCGGGATTGCGTTTGTCACTTGCTCTGCAAGCCCAGGCTTTGCAAGTACGCATTTTCAAACAAAAAGGTGAGCTGGCTAGGTTGGGGCGGCCAGTGTTATTGCCGCTGCCGCATAACTGGCAGGCTGTTGCGGCGCATTATCAGTTGGATCAAAGCGGCAAACCTGCAACCAATGTGGTCAATATCCGGCCCCTGCGCGGAGGGCGGCGCGGCCGCAAATAGCAATGGTGAGGCGTTCAGAGGTTCGCTCAACTCGCTTATGGCTCGCGTTGCGTTTACCCGATTTACCGGCCAATGCGTTAGCAGATGAATTAGCGAGTGCTTTGATTGATGAGCAGGCGTTAGCGATTGTGGAAAAGCGCCGCGTCGTATGGGCAAGCCCGGCAGCGAGCGCGCAAGGTGTAATGCAAGGCATGGATGCCTCAACCGCGCAATTAATGACGGGGTGTATTCATCGGGAGCGAAAGCCCGCAGCCGAACAGCGTTTACTGGCAGCACTTGCGGCCGAGCTCTACACATTTACGCCTTACATTGAAACCTACGCTAGCACTCTGGTTCCTCAAGCCGGTTTGTTGTTAGAAATTTCCAGTTGTTTGATGTTATTTGGTGGTGTGCAGCGGCTTACTGCTCAAGTTCAGGCGTTTTTTGCGGCTAAACAATTGGCCGTTAATCCGGGGTTGGCGCATTCAGCGAAAGCTGCATGGTTGTTATCGTTTCATGATGAAAATATTCAAGGGCGTGAAACCAAAGCGGTATTTATTGCGCGTTTAAAACAATTACCCATACAACTCCTGCACGATTATCCAACGCAAGTTGCTGCACTGGAGAAAACCGGGTTTATCACATTTGCCGATATCGCCCGGCAAATTGAAGCGCAAACAATTAGCAGTATCAAAAAACGTTTCGGGCACGAATTTGCGCAACTGCTCAGTGATATTTTTGGTATAGATCAGGATTTTCAGCAGGCTTCGCTGTTTGAAAAACCCGTGGTGATGTATAAGCCGCGAGAATTTTTTTCAGCGGAAATACAATTTGAATATCCCATTCACCAGATTGATCAATTGCAAAAACCGATTGAAAACCTGCTGCAAGAGTTGACGGTATTTTTGCGCAAGCGGCAGTGGGAAACGCATCAAATTGAGTGGGTGCTCGCCGATATTTATCACAATAAAGCGGTGATGCCTATTTATGCCGATACAGCACAAAATCATTGGCAATTATTTTTTGATCTCACACTTATCCAGTTAGAGAATCGCGATTTACTTTTTGAGGTAGATAGGCTCGCACTCAGTTGTCGTCACGTCCAGCCAATGCAGGCTCAGTCGCAATTGTTAGCCTTTGATTCACATCCTAAGCATCAGGGGCACTCATTCACTACTACGGCAGCCAAGTTGAAGGCGCGCTTGGGCGATGCATGCATTTACAAACTCAGCTATCGCGATACTTATATTCCTGAGGAGAGCAATCAACGCATTGCACTGAATCAAGTGTGTAATCAACACTTGCCTGATCGGCATTTGGCATCACTACGACCGACATGGTTATTTGAAGTGCCGATTGAAATTCAAGAGCGTCAACAAGGCTTGTACTGGCGCGGTTATTTGACGCTGCTCTGTGGGCCTGAACGTTTGCAGGGTAATTGGTGGAATAGCCCAAGCGCGCGCGATTATTTTTTAGCGCAGCGCAATGATGATGTGCGTCTTTGGGTATTTCGCGATCTGCACAAAAAACAATGGTATGTGCAGGGTATTTATGGGTAATTGTTTTATGTGGATCTTGTCATAACGCAGGGCTTTGATCATGGGTTACGCCCAATTATGTACGACCACCAATTTTACTTTTCTGACCGGTGCGTCGCATCCGCCAGAATTTGTGCATCGCGCAGCAGAGTTGGGTTATGACGCGCTGGCCATTACCGACGAATGTTCTTTGGCCGGTGTGGTAAAAGCTTATGTCGCCGCTAAAGCCCTGGATTATAAATTGATTGTCGGTAGCCGCTTCCGGCTAAGCAATGGTATGCATTTAGTTGTGATTGCGCCTACGCGTACCGCTTATGCAGAACTCTCTGGTTTTATCACTTTGGCTCGTCGCCGTGCATCCAAAGGTGAATATGAGGCGCATTTTGAGGATCTGCGTTTTCGCCTGCAGCATTGTTTGATTATTTGGTTGGGGCGTTTAGGGAGCGATATAGTCGAGCCGGAAACTATTATCGATCAATTGTATAGCGCATTTAAACATCGCTTATGGATTGGTATTGATCATCAATTATGGGGCGGTGAACAAGAGGTATTTCCGCGCTGGTTGGCGCTCAGCCGCAAAAAAAATATTCCCTTGGTGGCCTGCGGTCAGGCGTTGATGCACAGCAAAGAACGCAAGCCACTGCAGGATGTGCTCACCGCTATTCGCTATAACATCCCCATCGCTGAGCTGGGTACAAGGCTTGAGCCGAATGCTGAAGCCTATTTGAAACCCATCGATCAATTGGCGCAACTCTATCCGTCAGCCTTATTGCGCGAAACCTGTGTAATAGCTGAGTTATGTACTTTTGCAATGGATGAACTCTGCTATCAATATCCCGCAGAGTTAGTGCCTGATAATTGTTCGCCTATTCAGCATCTGCGCAATTTGGTCGATGCAGGCAAGCGTCGCCGTTGGCCAGCGGGTGTTCCCGCTGAAGTAGACCTATTGTTAGAAAAAGAATTAACGCTGATTGAAGACGTTAACTACGAATATTATTTTTTAACCGTGCATGATCTGGTGTGTTTTGCGCGAAGCCAAAATATTTTATGCCAGGGGAGGGGGTCTGCTGCGAATTCGGCGGTGTGTTATTGTTTGTTCGTCACTGAAATTAGACCCGGTTTGATACAATTATTATTCGAACGTTTTATTTCCAAAGACCGCGATGAGCCGCCGGATATCGATATCGATTTTGAACACGAGCGACGCGAAGAAGTTATTCAATATATCTACCAAAAATATGGGCGTGAACGCGCTGCAATCGCAGCGACCGTAATTACTTATCGCCCACGCAGTGCGGTGCGCGATTTAGGTAAAGCTTTGGGAATGGATTTGTCCCTTATCGATTATCTCGCTAAAAATATCGCCTGGTGGGATAAATCCAGCGATCTTCATTCGCGAATGGCGCAAGCCGGTCTGCAGGTCAAACAAAAAACAGTACAGTATTTTTTTACGCTGCTTGAACAGTTGTGCGGATTTCCCCGGCATTTATCGCAGCACGTGGGTGGTTTTGTTATCGCGCAAGATAAAATCAGCGACCTGGTTCCTGTTGAAAATGCCAGCATGCCCGAGCGCACCTTAATCCAGTGGGATAAAGAAGATCTTGAAGCCATGCATCTGCTTAAAGTGGATGTCTTGGCTTTGGGAATGCTAACCGCCTTGCGTAAAACACTGACGTATATTCAGCGCTATGATCCATCAATCAGAACACTTGAGGATATTCCAACGGAAGACCCTGCAACCTACGACATGCTATGCAATGGCGATAGCGTTGGCGTGTTTCAAGTGGAATCCCGCGCGCAAATGAGCATGCTGCCGCGCCTGCAGCCGCGCCGGTTTTATGATTTGGTGATCCAGATTGCGATTATCCGTCCCGGTCCAATTCAGGGCGGAATGGTGAATCCGTTTTTGCGTCGCCGTAGTGGTGAAGAAAAAATGGTTTCGCAAGGTGCGGCGGTTGATCAAGTGTTGCAATCCACTTTAGGTATCCCCATTTTTCAAGAACAAGTGATGCGCTTGTCAATGGTGGCGGCGGGTTTTACGGGCGGTGAAGCGGATCAATTACGCCGCGCGATTAGCGGTTGGGGCAAAAACAACAGGCTGCTGGATTTTGAAGAAAAATTTATCAATGGTTTACTCAAAAATGGCTACGAGATGGATTTTGCTTTGCGTCTTTTTGAGCAGGTAAAAGGTTTTGGTGGTTTTGGTTTTCCGGAATCCCACTCGGCGAGTTTTGCGCTCTTATGTTATTCATCCTCCTGGCTTAAGTGTCATCATCCTGCGGCATTTTATTGCGCGCTACTCAATAGCCAGCCAATGGGTTTTTATTCCAGTGCACAATTAATTCAAGATGCACGACGTCACCAGATTCGTATTTTGCCGGTTGATATCAACAAAAGCATTTATGAAAATAATCTGGAGCTTGATCAGCATCGCTGGGCCATTCGCATGGGGTTCTGTGAGGTGAAATCGCTTGATCATAATAAAGCAACAAAAATCGAATATTGGCGAGGCGATACGCTGTTCGCCAATCTTCAGGATCTGGCGGATCGCACAGAATTAACGGCGGCTGATTTGCAATGTTTGGCCTCTGCCGATGTATTGCGCAGTCTCAGTGGTCACCGCTATCAATCACGCTGGCTCGCTGCTGGTATACAGCCTTCGTCGCCCTTGCTGAATTCCGTTAGTAATAATCAGAGCGATGATTTGCTGACTCTGGCGCCCACACTAGCCAGCGATGTGATCAATGATTATCAAACACTGGGCTACACATTACGTGCGCATCCAATGGCATTGTTGCGCACGGAAGAGCCTTTTAATCGCTGTACAAAACAAAGTGATCTTATCCATCTTCGGCATAAAGGTTTTGTGCGTATTGCGGGTCTGGTAACCTGCCACCAGCGCCCTGGTACTGCCAAAGGCACACTGTTTCTTACGCTTGAAGATGAAACCGGCAATATGAATGTTGTGGTGTGGAAAGGAACTCAGGAAACCTATCGCAAGATTTTATTAACTGCAAAACTGTTGCTGATTAAAGGCACTGTTGAAATCGCGACCGAACACGTTGCTCAACCTGTTGTGCATATTATTGCCGGACAGTTGCATGACTACACTGATCGCTTACAGGGGCTTTTAGTCAAATCGCGAGATTTCAGGTAATGTCTATTTTCGTTTCATTCTCGTCCGCGTTTCCCCACTTTATTTATCGGTCTGGTTAGATACCGCACAGACGCTTTTCATGCCAGCTGCGATTGTTCGCTGGTTAAGGAGATAAATCGCCATGCCCTACATTGCTGCTTACCTCGGCGCTGCGGTCGTATTTTGTGTAATGGACTTTATTTGGTTGACCCTGATAGCTAAAAGTTTCTATCAATCCCAGATGGGGGCGCTCATGGCCGTAGATGTCAGAATCGTTCCGGCGATCATTTTTTATGTTTTGTATCTGGCTGGTTTGGTTTTATTTGCAATCAGCCCTGCGTTGCGCGAGCAAAATTGGCTAATGGCCGTCGGTTTGGGTCTCGCGCTAGGGCTTGTTGCTTACGGCAGTTATGACCTGACCAACATGGCAACGCTGAAAGGCTGGTCTTTGTCGCTCACGCTGGTCGATATAGCTTGGGGCGCCTTTGTCAGTGCCGTTTCTGCGCTGGCAGGTTTTTATGCCGCGCGTATATTTGCCGGGCACTAACCTTCATCAATAGTGGAAATACTGTCCCATCAACTGATGGGTTAGGCTATTAGCTATAAATGGAAATCGGTAAATACTTTGAGTAATTATTAAAATCTTTATCGGTGGTAAAAATCTTGAATTTTTTTCGTATTGCTACGGCACAAATCAAAAAGTCAGTATGAGAACCTTGAATACCTTTTGCGCGACAAAAATTGGAATACTCTGCGGCCGCTTCGTAGTCAGCATCTAAAATAGGCTCATTTGGAAAAAAAAGTAACTTGGCCTTTAACCGTTCGTAGCTCTGCTTATCACTGTAACCAGAAAGTAATTCTTGCCTGATCGCACCAATTATCTTTACTTTGTTGTCATCAATAAGCTGAGTTAACTCTTCGGCGATTTTCATCTCTTTGGGCGTTGCTCCTCTAAGCGCAATAGACCAGACGCAGGTGTCAATAAGTACGCCTGTCATTTCCGCCCCTTTTTGTAGTCATAGCCGGAATCCTGGGGAAGAGACCCAAAAAGAGCGGTTATCTCACGCTGCTTTCTTCTCTGGACAAATTCCATTAGTGCTTGATTTACAGTATCTTTATTTGTATTTAATCCACTTATGAGCAGGGCTTCATTGAGTAAGTCCGAATCAATTGATAGGTTAGTGGACATGTATTTATCCTCTGGTTACACATAGTTTCACACATACTAGCATACAAGCTAATGAGTGGTAGTGACGGTAACTGCTGCAAAAAAGACGATGAAGGGGATTCTTCGGCAATACGATATTTTTTTCAAAGCAATAATAAAGTGGTGTCCCCACCAGGAATTGAACCTGGATCGCCCGCTTAGGAGGCAGGTGCTCTATCCGTTTAAGCTATGAGGACATTGGTGGATTAACGCGAAACAATGGGCGGGATTTTGCGGGTTGCGTTAAGCGGCGGGCATTGTAAGAAGTTTTGATAGGGAATCCAAGGTGACTTTTCAATTTAAATAAGAAGGGCACAACCGCGCGGTTGTGCCCTTTTTGATTTGGGGGATCACGCCTTGGCGACAGTATATGAGGCTGTGTGTTGGGTTTTGGTGCCTTGTGCGGTGTAGAGCGATGGCGCGGGAACTTTACCGCGTAATAATCCGAGCAAATGATTCAAGGTTTGCTGTGACCGGGCGATCATCTTGCCGTTGATGTCGTTCATTTTTTGGCAATCTTCGAATTCAGTCACCAGTATTTTCCATTCACCTACGAGTGGTTGAGTGGTTGCATTGCGCTGTAAAAACAGATCCCAGCCGTTGGCGTTGGTTGGCAAACCTAGCGTGGTAAGAATTTGTTGGCGTTGTCTTGCGCTATTGTTGAGTTGATCCAAAAGAATGGCTTTTTGTTCAACAATTCGGGGGAGTTGGTCTTGTTTACGTTGTTCCAATTGTTCGCGTTCTTGTGCGAGCAGTTGTTTGAGTTGAGCAAGTGCGGCTGAATCCTGTGCGATCATGTCGCGAAGTAACGTAACATTGAGAGACATAGCAACCTCTTCATTTTGGGTGACACAAGGTAAAACAATTCGCATCAAAAACACTCCGGGGAAGCGTGTTTTTGATTCTTAACGCAATTCTTAGCTCAGAAGTTCATTCTGGTTGAGCATGTTCTCAGCGATGCGCTCGGGGTTGATCTCAAAGCGACCTTCAGCGATTGCGCGTCTGATTTCGGCCACTTTTTCCAGATCCACATCGGGCGAGCTGTTGATTTTTGCCTGTAGGCGACCGAGGGTTTGTGCTTCCTGGCTCAATACCACTTGGTCACTCGCGCCTTTGCCGGCTGGTGCGGTCTCCGGCGCGGGTGTTTTTGCCTCGGGCGCGTTTGCTGCTGCAGGCTTGCTGCGGGCACTTTTGGCGCTGACAGAGTCCAGTGTGTTGTTGGTGTTAAAGTTCATTTTGTTCCCCTGTTTGCCTTGGAGTGGTTAGCTCCATGTGGCGATTAACTGTAAAAATGTCGCGGTTGCTATGTCGTGACAAGTAGAGGCTTTCAGCTGCGCGCCGCGCATTTTGAGAGTCCCTAGCAGGCTTATCGGCTAGCTGCCGCGTAACTTTAGCAAAAGTTTAAAAAAACTTTCATAAATCAAAGGGTTTGCACTAATCCCTGGCTGATAACCACGCCGCTGATGATTCGCTCGGAGGAGTTATTGCGTACCCGGATTTTCTGACCCACCCGGCCATCGGCCATGGCCGTGCCTGAGCTGCTGACTTTGATACTGCCTGCTTGGGATTCGAGTGTCACAAGTTCGCCGCGTTTGATGGCGGTTGGCGCATCGAGCAGGGCGCTTCTAAAGGGCTCGCCTTTGCCAATATTGCGTTTGGTTTCTTTGCCGACGATTAATTCTGCATCTGCTAAAAATGCTTGGCGAATGTTGCTGATGTTCACCACATGGGTATCGATATGGGCATGGCTGATGACTTCTCCGCGCCCTATATCGCGACCTGCTACCGCTATCTCGCGATAAATCGTCACCTGTGCCGGAACATGCACGGACCAAACGTTGCCGCTTTCACATTGGGCTTTGACACTAATATTGCCGCCCATTCCACTTTGGTCCTGATTGATAAATGCGACAGGGGTGCCGCAGTAATTGAGTCGCAAGCGGCTATCCAGATTTCCAACATTGATATCGATGCGTTCATGGGCAACCTCTTGGTATTCGGTCGCCAAAAAATTGGCAATATCGATTTTTAGCTGATTCAACGGGTAAATCTGGGCAGAAGCCAATGAGCTAAAACTGAAAAATAGAAGAAACAATCCGCCACTAAGCCGGATTGGCGATGTCGTTGCCGCTGGTTGCTTTCCATTTATTGTTTTCCCGCGCGGCCGCTGGCGCAAAATATTCCGCAAGAAAATTCTATAAAAACTAGGAAGTTCCATATTTTGTCCTATCCTCAAGGGTAAGAACTGAGTGCCAGTCTCGATGGTTAACGACTAAAGTCTGACACTTTTTTGCCGCTAAGCTGCTTACTAAGCATCAAAGCAAATACTGTGCCGTGTAATTTCAGCTAATTTGCGCAATGCTGTGGGCCGGAACTTTGAGAATAAATGAGGTAATTGCATGGCTGGTGTAATGGATAGTGTCAATCAGCGTACACAGCTGGTTGGGCAAAACCGTCTGGAGCTCCTGTTGTTTCGGCTTGGCGGTCAACAGTTGTACGGCATCAATGTCTTCAAGGTAAAAGAAGTGTTGCAGTGCCCACAGTTAAATGCGATTCCCGGCCGCAGCTCGGTGGTGCGTGGCGTTGCGCATATCCGCGGCGGCACTATTCCGATCATGGATATGAACCTTGCTATCGGCCGCCGCGAGTTGCCGGATATCGAGAGCTGCTTTGTCATCATCACCGAATACAACCGCACAGCCCAGGGTTTTTTAGTGCGCTCTGTTGAGCGCATCGTCAATATGAACTGGGGTGATATTCATCCTCCGCCAAAGGGTGCAGGCCGCGAGCATTACCTCACAGCGGTCACCCAGGTCGACGGGCAATTGGTGGAAATTATCGACGTAGAGAAGATCCTCGCCGAAGTTTCACCTATGCGTGAAGAGGTGAGTGCAGGTGTAATTGAAGACGGTATTGCTGACCGCGTAGTGCAAAAACATGTGTTGATCATTGACGACTCCACTATTGCACGCAAACAAATTCAGCGTGTGGTTGAAGGGATGGGTATTAAAACCACGGTCAAAAAAGACGGTGCAGAAGGCTTCAACTATTTGACCGAGTTGATTAAGGATGGCAAGGACCCTTACGTAGAATTGGTCATGATTATTTGCGACATCGAAATGCCGGAAATGGATGGGTATACCTTTACGGCAGAAGTGCGTAACCATCCGCTGCTCAAAAAACTGCATATCATTCTGCATACCTCGCTCAGCGGTGTTTTCAATGAAGCTATGGTACGTAAAGTGGGAGCGGATGATTTTCTCGCAAAATTCCATCCTGATGAGCTGGCAAAACGGGTTAATGATCGTGTATTGGCGATAACGGGCGAAAGCTTGTTGCCGCCGGAAGAAGCCTGACTTTGTATTGCCGTTGCGAATTGACGCAGGGCAGTTGTTTTACATTGGAAACCTATGACTAATAACGAGTCGCCTTTTGCCAAACCAAGCGGTCGAGACAGTATTGACCAAGCCGAGTTTGATCAATTTCGTCAGTTCCTTGAAGATGCTTGCGGTATTTCGCTGGGCGATAACAAACAGTATTTAGTGAGTAATCGTATTCGTCGCATTCTTGAGGAAAATAATATCGCCTCGTTCGGCGAATTGGTGCGCGTGTTGAAATCGGGGCTCAATCGCAAATTGAAAGATCAGGTGGTGGATTCCATGACCACCAATGAGACTTTTTGGTTTCGCGATAATTATCCCTATGACCATCTAAAAAATGTCTTATTGCCGCAACTCATGGCGGGCAATAACCGAATGTTCGGCCCGGTTCGTATTTGGTCTGCCGCCTGCTCATCGGGGCAGGAGCCTTATTCCATCAGTATGATGGTGGAGGAGCACAAGCGTCAGGCGATGGGTAATCTGGCGCGGCCCGTGCAAATTGTGGCAACGGATTTATCATCAACCGTGCTCGATCAGGCCAAGCGGGGTGAGTACGATAAACTTTCAGTATTGCGCGGACTTTCTGCAGAGAGGCTGGAACGTTATTTTGATAACCCTACGCCGACTGTGTGGCGCGTCAAAAATCTGGTTAAAGAGCGTATTGATTTTCGCTCGCTGAATTTGATGGATTCCTACGCTGCGCTAGGTAAGTTCGATATTGTTTTTTGCCGCAATGTACTCATTTATTTCAATGCTGATTTGAAGCGGCAGATCCTGCAAAAGATTCATGCCTCATTAAAACCGCAAGGTATTCTCTTCTTGGGTTCGTCAGAAGGTTTGGCCGGTGCTGCCGATTTGTTTGATATGGTGCGCTGCGAGCCAGGTATTCTTTATAAGGCGATTTAATCCCTGAACCAAAACCTATGGATCCCCGCGAGCGGGGATGACGGCTCTCTTTTTTAATGGCTCCCTTTTTTAATGACTCCCTTATTTTAATAACTCCCTTATTTTAATGATCCCTCGTCACTCCCGCTCGCGGGAGTCCAGCTGTTGTTTTCCGCTTTAATGATTGCCGATTTGTGAGAGCGGAAAACCCTTGCCGCTTCACCCTTGCCGCTTTTTAAAATCCTTTCTGTGAAATTTCTATAATCTATCAAAAACAATAACTTAGGATTGATTTTGGGCGTTGGCACAGGCGTTGCTTTGTTGTAGATAACAAAAGGTTACAACCGCTTTGGTTGCCACCGGATATCACCAGAAGGCGAACTTGATATGTCCATCTCATTCGATAAAGCACTCGGCATTCACGAATCGGCGCTGCACTTTCGTTCAGAGCGAGCCAGTGTGCTCGCCAACAATCTCGCCAATATCGATACCCCGAATTTCAAAGCGAAAGACTTGGATTTCAAGCAAGCCTTAAACCAGAAAATGAACGCCAGCAAATCCCATGAATTTGATCTGACAACCACGCAGCTGCGTCATATCGACGGTAGCGGTTTTTCAATGGATGAGGGTGATGTGCTCTACCGCACTCCACAGCAACCCTCTATCGATGGCAATACCGTGGAAGATCAAATAGAACACGCGGAATATATGAAAAATGCGTTGGCGTTTCAGTCAAGTTTTCAATTTTTGAACAGTAAATTTACCGGACTACGTACCGCGATTCGCGGCGAATAAATCATTTATTGTTTTTGCTAACCGTCTTTTTTCCAAAACATTTTGTAGGTACAGAATCATGGCACTTGGAAATATTTTTGATATTGCTGGCACTGGGATGAACGCACAAAGTCTGCGTTTAAACACCACTGCCAGTAACCTGGCAAATGCGCAATCGGCCAGCTCCAGTGTGAATGAAGTTTATCGCAGCCGACAACCGGTGTTTGCGGCTATCCACAAGGACGCGATGCGTGCAAGCGTTACCGAAGGCACCTACAGCGATAATGAAATTGATGCGGCTGCCGGCGTGCAAGTGTTGGGGATTGTAGAGAGCGATGCACCCTTGCAACGCCGCTATGAACCTACTCACCCCAAAGCCGATGAAGAGGGCTATGTGTATTACCCTAATGTTAATCCCGTTGAAGAAATGGCGAATATGATTGCGGCATCGCGTTCATTTCAAATGAATGTTGATGTGATGAATTCTGCTAAACAAATGGTTCAACGTGTGCTGACACTTGGCCAGTAATTAACGAGGGAGAAAAATTATGTCAACTATAAGCGGCACCAATAATACCTCCAGCGTTACCGACAACCTGAGTATTAGCAAAAAACAAGATACGAAAAAAAATACGAATGAATTAGGGCAAGCTGCGTTTCTTGAATTGATGATTACGCAAATGAACAACCAAAATCCCTTGAGCCCGCAAGATAACAGCGAATTTGTTGCGCAACTGGCGCAGTTCAGTTCGGTGGAAGGTTTGGAGCGTTTGAATAATAGCTTTAACAGTTTCATGTCCAATAATGCGTTGCAAGCATCGTCGTTGGTTGGCCGCAGTGTGACTGTGGAATCGGATACCAGTACGCTGGTGAAAGGCGGAATTATCGCGGGCAGCGTGGACTTAACCTATCCCACCAATGATATGAAGGTAAGCGTTTACGACAGCGCTGGCGCATTGGTGCAACAAATTCCAGTAGGTGAAGTGCCGAAAGGTGAAGCCGTGTTCCGTTGGGATGGTCAGAATCTTGAGTTAAATGGCGATTTGCTGGATTGGGAGGCCGGTGACAACGCTGCCGCCGCTGGTAAGTATCGCTTTGAAATTACCGCTACCCAAAATGGAAAATCAGAAGCGCTGGATACTTCACTGAGTGCCAACGTGAATAGCGTGACGATTGGTGAAAATGGCGCGCTTATTTTGAATCTGGCTGGTATTGGCGCGGTAGATGCGAAAGACGTAAAACAATTTAATTAATTATTTTGCTGTTTCAACACTGCTTTTAAGTTAAGTATTTTTCCCAACGCATTTCTGATTGGGATAGTTATTAAAACGTTTTTAGCCGTTAATCGTTTATGGTCGAGGTGAGATATGTCATTCAATACAGCATTAAGCGGAATTCGTGCGGCCAATACCGATCTGCAGGTGACCGGTAACAACATCGCTAATGCAAGCACCATTGGTTTTAAATCGTCGCGCGCCGAATTTGGTGATGTCTATACCAGTACGCTATTGGGTTGGGGCTCCAACTCGGCCGGTAGTGGTGTGACGATTCAAAACATTCGCCAGCAATTTACGCAAGGCAATTTAAAATTTACCCAGAATGAATTGGACCTGTCAGTTAACGGCGAAGGTTTTTTTGTTATCGAAAAAAATGGTGAACGTTTATATACACGTGCAGGCACATTTGGTTTGGATAAGAACGGCTACATCGTCAATGGTACTGGCTCAATGCTACAGGGATTTGCCGCCGACACTGACGGAAATGTGAGTGGCGTATTAGGGGATTTGCGGGTTGATGTAAGTTCGCAAGATCCACGTCAGACAACCAATGTTGCCGCCTCATACAATTTGGATTCGACCGAGGTTGTGCTTGAATCAACTGGCTCGCGCTTTTCCACCAACGGCACTGGAATCAGTAATGCGGCAGTCGGGCTAAAAGTGCCCACGACTTCCACTGTCGATATCGCTACGGCAGCCGCATCAGCCGCTACTCCTATTGTTATTGCGGCGCCATCAGTTGGCCCACCAGCAGTCGCGGCAACTGAATTCCAGTTGTCTCGCACCGTGCCGGGCAACCCGATCCCGCAAACCGTCAATATCGTAATGACTCCTGGTACTTACAATAATCTGACGGCGGTAGCTAATGAAATCAACAATCAGAACTTTAGTAAGCCAACACCACTCAATGTGCAGGCGTTTGTCGATTCAGATGGACGATTGAAGATTCGCGATTTGGCGGCAGGGGTTTCCTCGGTTCTGGATATTTCTACGGTGACGGGCGCTAACCCGCTGGCGACCGCGGTGACCGCAATCGCTCCTGTGAATATCACTACCGGGCAGCCAAAAGTCACTAACGATTACGCATCTCACACTCTGGTCGTTCAGGGGCCGAATAATTCAGCGCCGATTACTTACATCAGTAAATACGGTGCAAGCGCGGACGAAACTGCATCGGAATTAAATAAATTAGCGGGCGTTAGTGCAACGGCGCGAACCAGTGCCACCGTATTGCGGGAAGTTCCAGCAAACCCTGGCCCGCCAGCAACGCCGGCAAAACCGTTTGATAACAACACCGGTACGTTTACGCTGAACGGCGTAGTCTTATCGGCGTCGGCGGCGGTCGATATGACCGCATTGCGTGACGAAATTAATGCGCTGAGTAAATCGACCCTATTTGGTATCAGTGCCACGGTTAATGAGACAACGGGTGATTTGGATGTTGTCTCAGCTACCGGCCGCGATTTGACTTTTTCATTTGGAACCGCAGGCGATGTTGTCGGTGTTATCGGTAGCCAGGGTGTTCTGCAGCAGATAGACACCATTGCCACGCCCACGTCAGTTGGTCGTGCGATCACCGTTGGCGGACAAATTACGGTGACCATGCAAGAAGGTTATTCGATTGCGAGTAGTCAGCCAACAGTACCGGTAAGTGGCGGAATTTTATTTGGTGCGATTGGTGACCCTACGTTTTTTACTCCGGTTCCCATTAATGCATTTGATCCTGCCGATCAAAAAACCTATAACCACGCAACGACAACACCGGTGTACGACAGCCTTGGTAATGTGCACTCTATGCGGCAATTTTTTGTCAAGCAGGCGTACGATCCTGCCGACCCCACAACAACCGCTAATCATTGGAAAATGTATGTGCAAATTGACGGGAAAAATGTGGGTGATCCTGATCCGAGTTTGCCATCGCCGCAGAATATCGAGCCGACCATGGCATCGTTCGATCTTCACTTTACCCCTGAGGGTACTATTGATTCGGCGATGACCGATGCAGTGCTCATTTCAAACTGGACACCCATAGGTCTTGACGGCGCGCCAATTGGTGCTCTTGGTCCACTGAATGTTCTGCAGGGCGGCACTATGCCGGTTGCCGAGCCACCATCCAGCTCTAACTTTATTATTGATCTGGAGGGAAGTACGCAATTTAGCGGCGTGTTTTCAGTAGAGGAGCTGGATCAAAATGGTTATGCCACTGGCCGCTTGGCTGGGCTGGACATCAGTAACACCGGGATTGTTTTTGCGCGATTCACCAATGGGGAAGCGCAGGTGTTGGGGCAGGTTGCGCTTGCTAACTTCAGCAGCGTTGAAGGGCTTAAGCCGACTGGCGATACCATGTGGGCGCAGACCTTTGAATCCGGCGAGGCGATTATCGGTGCACCTGGTTCAGCGCAACTCGGCAATGTGACAGCAGGTGCGGTTGAAGAGTCCAACGTCGATTTGTCCGAGCAGTTGGTGAATCTGATTATCGCGCAGCGAAATTATCAGGCGAACGCCAAAACCATCGAAACCGCCAATGCGACTACCCAAACAATTATCAACCTGAGATAACCGGGAAGGCACGAAACTACGGCGGCAAACAGCGGAAGCAGTTTGCCGCTTATTTATTCTGCTCTTCTTGTCTGCCGCTTTTGTGCGTGTTCTTATTTCATTTTTATATTAAATATCAATGGTTTACCGATTGTATCTAGCGGCCAATTTACTTGGCATTGCTCTTGCAAAACCTCCAGTAACGGCAAATCTGCCAAAAAACTAGCGGTGAATAATCGCGCTAGGCATTACTGGAGTACAGATCGTGGACAGAGCCCTCTTTATTGCGATGACAGGCGCCAAGCACAACATGCTAGCGCAGGCCAATCGCGCCAATAATCTTGTCAATGTAAGCACCACCGGATTCCGTGCGGATTTTGAGCAGGCGCGCAGCATGGCGGTTTACTACGGCGATGGTCATCCCACTCGTGCCTACGCGCTGACGGAATCGCCCCGCGCAGACTTCACACCCGGCTCAATGAATGACACCAACAACCCGCTTGATGTCGCCATTCAGGGGCCTGGCTTTTTTTCAGTACAAGCCGCCGATGGCACAGAGGCATACACCCGCGCGGGCAGTTTTGCGGTAGATGCCACTGGCATGTTGCGCACCATGGATGGCTTGCCCGTGTTGGGCGCGGGTGGCCCCATCAATATTCCTGAAAATGAAAAAGTCCAAATAGGCGCAGACGGCACTATTTCTATTGTGGGTCGCGGGCAGGGGCCTGAGGCCATGGTGGAGGTTGGACAGCTTAAATTGGTTAACCCCGATATTCAGGCGATAGAAAAAGGTGATGACGGTTTATTTCGTCAGCGTGACGGTTTAAATGCAGAGCCCGCCGTTGAAGTCACTGTGCGCAGCGGCATGCTCGAAGGTAGTAATGTGAATGCGATTGACGAATTCACGCAGATCCTCAGTTTGTCGCGCCAGTATGAGATGCAAGTGAAATTGATGAAAACAGCAGAAGAAAATTCGGCCAGTTCTGCGCAGTTGTTACAAATGTCGTAAATATTTTTTGCATTTTTTCTTTCGCACTTTTTTATTTTGCACATTGTTAACCTGAGGAACACACCATGCACGCCGCTCTCTATGTCAGTAAAACCGGCCTGTCAGCACAAGATCGCCAATTAACCACCATCTCCAATAATTTGGCGAACACCAGTACTGTTGGTTTTAAACGGGATCGCGCCATTTTTGAAGATTTGCTTTACCAAAATCAACGTCAACCCGGCGCACAACAAACGCAAGAAACGCAATTACCTTCTGGTTTGCAATTAGGTGCGGGCGTACGCGTGGTGGCAACGCAAAAAGAATTTACTCAAGGCACATTGCAAGTGACTGAACAATCACTCGATGTTGCAATCGACGGTCATGGATTTCTTCAAGTGCTACAGCCCGACGGTACTATCGCCTACACCCGCAACGGCCAATTGCAAATTAACGGTGAAGGTCAGTTAGTGAATGCCGATGGCTATTTGCTGGAGCCTGCGATTGTTGTGCCTCAAGGTGCTAACAAAATCACTATCGGCAGCAATGGAACCGTGAATGCGTATTCGCCTGGCCAAGTAGAGCCGCAACAATTGGGCGATATTACCTTGGTGGATTTTGTTAACCACTCGGGTCTTCAGCCGCTTGGTGGAAATTTATTTGTAGAAACAGTCGCGAGTGGAAACCCGGTACAGGGAACCCCCGGTGAAAATGGTATGGGTGTGATCAAGCAAGGCATGCTGGAAAATTCCAATGTCGATATCGTGGAAGAAATGGTGAATATGATCACCACCCAACGCGCTTATGAAATGAATTCCAAAGTGGTATCTACAGCTGACCAAATGCTGCAGTTCATTACCCAAAATCTTTAATTGAGTGATGTGATATGAACAGGTTGAATGTGTGTAAGACAAAATCGCTGAAACTCGCTGTGCTATTAATCATTTCCGGCAGCATGAGCGGTTGCTTTACCAATAAAAAACCTCAGCCAGATGACCCTGCCTACGCGCCGACAATTTCCTCGACAATGCCGGTGCCACAGCGCACTGAAGGGTCGCTCTACCAGGATGCCTATGGTCTGAATTTATTTAATGACCGCAAAGCCCATTTTATTGGTGATGTCATTACCATCACGTTAAGTGAGCGAACTGTTTCAAGGAAATCATCGGGTGTTACCACCGGTAAAAAAAGCACCGTGGATTTTAATGCGGGGCCTTTGCTGGGTGCTAATCCCACCATAAAGGGCAATGAACTAACCACCGCTCTGGAACAAGACCGCACCTTTGATGGCAGCGCCGATGCCGACCAAAGCAATAGTTTGCAGGGCAATATTACCGTCACAGTCGCAGAAATTTTACCTAACGGAAATCTCATTGTACGCGGTGAAAAGTGGATTACCTTAAATCGCGGCGATGAATTTATTCGCATCAGCGGCATGGTTCGCCCGGATGATATAGCGCCTGACAACACCATCGTCTCTACGCGTTTAGCCAATGCAAAAATTTCCTACAGTGGAACGGGGGCGCTCGCCGATTCAACATCAATGGGTTGGTTGTCGCGCTTTTTTAATAGCGATCTTTGGCCAATGTAATTTGAGTTAATGAGGTAATTTTATGCGTAGTATGAATTTAATTGTGATTACTCTTGTGCTGCTGTTCAGTGCTGCCGCACAAGCCGAGCGCATAAAAGATATCGCGAGCGTGGCGGGTGTGCGTGCTAACCAGTTGGTGGGATATGGTTTGGTGGTGGGGCTTGATGGTACAGGCGACCAAACAACCCAGTCGCCATTTACCACACAATCATTCAATAGCATGCTCAAACAATTTGGCATTACTGTGCCAGAAGGCGCGCGTATGCAAATGAAGAATGTGGCAGCCGTGATGATTCAGGCAGAGTTGCCGGCATTCGCCAAACCGGGGCAGACATTGGATGTGACTGTTTCTTCGATCAGTAATGCCAAGAGTCTGCGCGGCGGCAGTTTGTTGGTAACACCGCTCAAAGGTTTGGATGGAAAGGTCTATGCAATAGCCCAGGGTAATTTAGTGGTCGGCGGCTTGAGCGCATCGGGAAGTGACGGTTCAAAAATCACCGTGAATATTCCCAGTGCCGGGCGTATTCCCAGCGGTGCGATTGTTGAACGCATGGTGGAAAATAATTTCGCGGGCGGTCAACCGATTGTATTTAATTTACATCGCGCGGATTTCAGTACGGCCAATGCGTTGGCAAAAAGTATTAATACATTGTTGGGCCCCGATGTTGCACATCCTATCGATGCCGTTTCGATTATGGTGAGTTCGCCTGCTAACCCTGCGCAACGGGTCGATTTTATTTCCATGTTGGAAAACCTGCAGGTCACTATGGGTGAGGAGGTTGCCAAGGTCATTATTAATTCACGTACAGGCACCATTGTGGTGGGGAAAAATGTGCGTGTATCGCCCGTAGCGGTAACCCATGGCAGTCTCACAGTGTCGGTCGCAGAAAGTTTAACCGTAAGCCAACCCAATGCGTTGGCGGGCGGGCAAACCGTAGTGGTTCCCAGCAGTAATGTACAAGCAGATGAAGAAAATAATCCCATGTTTAAATTTGCGCCCGGTGCCAATTTGGATGACATAGTGCGCTCGGTCAATAACGTGGGCGCGTCGCCCAGTGATTTAATGGCGATCCTCGAAGCGCTAAAACAATCCGGCGCGCTCAAGGCAGAATTGGTGGTGATCTAAATGTTGCCTATCGATACCGGCGCCAAGGTTTCCCAAGTGCAGGATTCTTACCTCGATCCCAACTCCTTGAATTCGATTAAGGCGATGGGGCGTGATAAGGATCCGCAAGCATTAAAAGAAGTCGCCAAAAAATTTGAAGCCATGTTTGTGCAACAAATGTTAAAAACCATGCGTGAGGCCAATGCCGCATTTAGTGAAGGAAATTTTTTTGACAGCCAGGCAACGCTGTTTCATCGCGATATGCTTGATCAACAAATGGTGCTGAATTTGACCAGTGGAAGTGGGATTGGATTGGCCGATCATTTCTATAAACAAATGCTGCAAAATTATGGCGCCGGAATGAAACCGGATGCTAATGCTGCTGGTAGATCAGCAAAGAATATTGATGGCTTGCTTGACCAAGTGGTCGAGCATAAAACCTCTGATCCTTCTGGCGCTAATGCGCAACCGGAGAATGATCTGGATAAATGGATCAATGATTTTATTCGCATGAGCGACAACTCCCAATTACAAACAGTGTTGTCGGAGGGTGAGCCTGAAGAAAAAATGCAGCCGTCCATCCACTATAATTTGCTGCCTGTTCTGCCCTACAAATCCCAGTTAGATCATTCGCGCGTCGGTCAAAAAACCAGTGTCAGTAGTACACAGGAAAATTTTGTAATGATGTTGAAGCCACACGCTGAAAAAGCGGCAGCTGAATTAAATATTAACCCCGACGTATTGATTGCACAGGTGGCGTTAGAAACCGGTTGGGGTAAACACGTCATTCATGATAAACGCGGCGAAAATAGTTTTAACCTGTTTAACATTAAAGCGGGCAATCAGTGGCAGGGCGATAAGGTGAATGTATCCACTCTGGAGTTTCGCGATGGTATAGCGGCAAATGAAAAAGCCGACTTTCGTAAATACAGCAATTACGCCGATAGTTTTTCTGACTA
>CAIOHY010000316.1 GCA_903858205.1 uncultured Cellvibrio sp. | reverse complement strand
GTGATGTATCACTAGTGCTGAGCGTGCGAATAAATGACTGAAGGGAACAGATGGTAGGGTTAAGACCGGATGCTCCCCGTTTTCTATGAATTTAGCAGTTTGTGAATAAGCAACAAACACACCCGGTTTACCGACTGCACGACAGAGATGCCTGATTTTATCGACCAACAGACTGGTGACGGGAATTCCAGTACCAAAAGTAAATACCAGTGGTGAACCATACTGATCGATGAATTCATCCAGCCGCGCATCACTTTGATTATTTTGAGTGTCTCCCAAAATAAAACCGGTGTTAGTTAACTGTTTGGGCCAATCGCCAGGATTGGGTTTCAACCACTCAGGAAACAAGGCCAATATCGATGGACTTGACTCAGTGCCAGGTAAATCCTGAATGGCCCACTCCGATAATCCCAGCTCTTTGCGCGCCGGATTTATTAATGGCCTGATAAGTCGATCAAATTGGTCTTTCTTCACCTTCATTCTGATTTGCGGCAGTATTTCGTTCCAATGGCGCTGTTCGACCTGTCTGCGCAAGGGGTAGGACGGGCTCAACAGTGAGCCAACCCCCGAGGGGGCGAGTACTAGCTGGCATGATTTGAGACCAAATTCCTCAGCCGCCATTCTGGCACCAGACAATGTATCTTGATAAACAATCAGTGGTCGATGTCCCTGTTGAACAACTTTTTGAATGGTTTTGAAAGTAGGCTTGAGTGCAGGAAAATGGAACTCGCTGTAGTGGTTTTGCGCGTGCTGGGATGACCAGGTTAACGAATTATTGTAAGTCTTTTCATAAGCGGCTTTGGATGATACTGGTACACATTCAACTCCCATGGAATTTGCCAGGGACATAAACTTTTCATTACCAATAAAAGCCGCCTTCGCTCCACTTGCATTAAGTGACGCTGCCAATTTTATAAACGGAAGTGCGTCGCCCGTTGTTCCGAGAGAATAGATTAAATAGTCCCAATGATGTTCGACCAATTCGATTATTCCTGTAATAAACGATTTCAAATACTCTTTGTCTAGATTTAGCTTCACTTTTCACAAAAATGGTTTGATCGTCGGCTAAACTTGGCTGATTTTGATTTATAGTTTTAATTGAGCCATAAATAGGCTTTTTGCCGAGGCGGCCTTCGAGTTAACCTATTCTTACGTCAGGTAGGAAGAGCACTCAAGACCTAAAGTTGTTTTTATAAAGTAGCCATATTGCCGCTATTAGTAAGATTAGAAAAATCACAACAGCTCCGCCCGAAAGTGCGATTTTTAGCCAGCTTGATTTATCTTTTAATGCATTGAATAAAGCATTGGATGATAGTGCTAAAAATATAGTCACCAGTATAAAACTTATAGTAAACGAGCTCACAAATTAACTCCGTTTAGTTGATGTCTATTGTCGAAGTCATGCCGCGCTAATTGGCGCGGCATGAACTAAGTTAGGCTTACCCGAAGCAGAATGTGGCTGCACCGGTAGCGGCGCCACCGGTTCCGCCGATAGCCCAGCCGCCGACAGCGCCAATACCCGCGCCAAGTGGCCCACCCATAAGTGCCCCGATACCTGCCCCGACACCTGCTCCAGCTAAACCGCCGCCATAATATCCACCGAAAACACCCAGAGCACACTGCAAACCCCAACCACCAGAGCCCCCAGATATGATTTGTAATTCTTCAACCGAAATTTCTTCGAGGTTGAACTGACTGTAGTTTTTATCTAAAGCAAAAGTACTCATAAAATAAACTCCATTAATAATTTAAACGTCCATTATGCGGACTCTATTAGGGTTGTATCTGCCATCCTGCAGATTCGACTGTTTCCAGTCTTGTGCCACTAATCTTTTGGGTAGTAGTGAATCATTTAAATTCCTTCTCTCAAATGATTGGCGGCTCCATCCATGCAAAACGTGTTTACCCGAAGTAGCTGCCCCAAGGGGAGCCCCAAGGGGTAGAAGGAAGGGGCCAAGGAGTAAAGGGTGCCCAAGGAAAACTGCTACCGCCGCCTAACATCCAGCCGTCAGACGCGCCCGTTCCACCAGAAATGATTTCTAAGTCATCAATAGAAATTTCTTCAAAGTTAAGTTGGCTGTAGTTTTTATCCAATGCGAAAGTATTCATAAAACAATCTCCTAATTGTTAGTTGTTCAAAAAATTAATGTGCTATCTGCCTTCCTGCAGATTCGACCGTTTCTGGTTGATGTGCCATCTATATCCAGCTTATCGCAAGCTGTTTGATATTTTTTTACCAATCATTCGTTTGCAATATCTGGATATTTGGTGACTTCATCAATGGGAAGATTTAACTAAGCGTAGACGCTACCACTACCAGAGACAGACGTGCCACTAGAACTAGTGTACGTATAACTATAACGCTGTGGATTGCTGAATACAGTGACAGTAGAATTGATCGGGTCACGAAAGTGGTAAGGGTTGAGATTTGTTGAATAGTATCCCGCTGAAAGACCATCATTTACATTTGCTGACCCTGTTCCACCAGAAATAATTTCTAAGTCATCAACCGAAATTTCTTCAAAGTTAAGTTGGCTGTAGTTTTTATCCAATGCGAAAGTATTCATAAAACAATCTCCTAATTGTTAATCGTTCAAAAAGTTAAAGTGTTATCTGCCGTCCAGCAGACTCAACCGTCTCCGGTCTGTGTGCCACCAATATTCTGGTTATTGCAAGTGCCTTGATGTGGTTATTCACCAAGGATTCATTTGCCACATCCAGATGGCTGGTGGCTTCATCCATGAATAGGATGCGAGGCATGCGGTAGAGCGCGCGCGCCAACACAATTCTTTGTTTCTGCCCTCCACTGAGGCTATTGCCCATATCACCCACCAGGGTGTTGTATTGCATAGGCATTCTTAAAATTTCGTCGTGAATACAGGCCATTTGAGCGCATATCGCAATGCGCTCGAAGTCGATCTGCGGGTCAAAACAGGCAATATTGTCAGCCACAGAGCCCGCAAGTAATTGGTCGTCCTGCATCACACCGGCGATTTGGCGGCGGTAATCAAGAACTTGTTTGATGGGGCGATCGTCAATCAAGATATCGCCTTCAGTAGGTTCTAGTAACCCCATTAAGCATTTGAGCAGGGTAGTTTTTCCGCAGCCGCTAGGGCCCGTAATAGCGACGGTTTCTCCCGGCTCGATAATGAAATTCAGATTTTTAAAGGATGGGCCTTCTGTTTCGCCATATTGGAAGCTGAGATTTCGCACTTCAATCTTTCCGGCGAGCGGTTGCGCGGATGATTGGGTTGGTGATAATTCCTCCTGCTCTTCTGTCTCGGTAAAGACCACGTCGGATAGGCGATCCAGGTGCAGACCAAGCATTTTCAATTCAATCCATGTAGCAATAAGCGTATCCATAGATCCGACAAAACGGTTTTTGTAACTGAGAAACGCGTAAAGCATGCCGACCGAAAAAATATTTCCCATAACAGCAGTGGCTGCGAAATAAATCACTAGCAAATTTTCAAAACCAAAAAGCAAACGGTTTATAGTGTCGTAGCCAATATTCCAGCGCGTAATTCGTATGCCTTGGTTGATTGTGTCTGCCAAGCGATTCTGCCATTGACCTTGACGGTCGTTTTCACGCTGAAAGAGCTTGATTGTTTGGATGGCGCGCACAGACTCCATGAAATGGGTGTCGTGCTTGGCTTGTGCAATAATTTGTTCTTCGGTCAAAAGACGTAAGGGGCGATAGAGGGCAAACCGCAGGGCGGCGTAGAGCAACACTACAATGAGCACCAGGAACGTGAGTTTGACGCTGTAAAAAAACATTACGGTTAATGTGATGATGGCCATGATGCCATCCACTACTGCTGCCACCAGACTTGTGGTGAGTAGTTCGCGCACATTCTGTAGTGAGCCAAAACGCGAGACGACATCGCCCATGTGACGAGTGGAAAAGTAGCTCATGGGTAGGCGAATCAGGTGGCGAAATAGGTTGGCTGCCATTTGTATATTCAAACGGCTGGACAAATAAAGCATGACCCACTGACGTAGTACATGGGTACCTGTCTCTATTAACAGCAAGAGCCCGAAACCCAAAGCCAGCACCACCAACAGGTTGTCATCATTTCTAAGAATGACGTCATCAACCACCGTTTGCATGTAATAAGGGCTGATAACAGCAAATACTTGCAGCAGCAGGGACAGCACAAGTATTTGTAACAAGCTACGTTTTAACCCGCTGATGCGGGACCAGAAGTGTTGTAAACCTAACCGTTTTCTCGTGTCTGCTATCTCGAATTTACTCGTGGGAGTAAGTTCAAGCGCGATGCCGGTAAAGTGCTTGTCAAACTCTTCTTTTGTTAGCGTTCGCTCTCCACTGCCCGGATCATGAATAATCGCTTTATTGCGCTTCACCGCTTTCAGAACTACAAAGTGGTTTAGATCCCAATGAAGGATGCAAGGCAGCTGAAGTCCACCAACGGAGTCCGAATCCAGTTTTAGTGCGCGACCGGCCAAGTGCAAGCGTGCGGCCATATCCAGGAGGTTTTTCAGGTTGGTGCCATGACTGGATATCTGAATACGCTGTCTGAGATGCGCAAGGTCGGTTTTATAGCCGTGAAAACTGGCAATCATGGCTAAGCAAGCTAAGCCGCATTCGGCTGCTTCGGTTTGATGAATTACCGGCAGGCGGCGGTTTCCGCCGAAATTGAGCAGTTGATCCGGTCGCATGGCATTCTGTCTGATGCTCTGTTCGTTTGGCAGGCTCATTACAACCGTCCTCTCAAGCTGTAAATGGGCTCTAGCAACCATTGCCATAAGCGGCGCTCAGCGAGTTCTATGTCAGCAGATAGCGTCATTCCAGATCTTAATGGAATGGATTGACCATAGGCCCTAACTCCCTG
>CAIOHY010000315.1 GCA_903858205.1 uncultured Cellvibrio sp. | reverse complement strand
GGCATGTCGGGTTTAGTGGCGGTAGTAGGGGTGATACTGCTCAAGCCCTACCTGATTTTCCGCATCGCGCATACTGCGGTCAGTGTAGCGGTCTGCCAGATCGTCGCGGCCTGACGCCTTGGCGTAAAGCTCGCGTTCGTCTGCTGCGCGCACGCCTTCTGCGACTTCTTGGATTTTGCCACCATTGGCAAGGAAAGCCGCAACCGGATCAAGGGCTTGGTCGTTTGAGTTACTCATGGGAACCTCCAGGGAGTGGGTTATTGATTGGGTATGTGCTTAAAGTACCCAGCTGGAGCCATAAGTCATTTTTGCGGGAAACGGGGCGGACACACTCCACTCAATGCTTTCCATCGCTTTTATCCTGTCCGGTGGAGGTTCTTGTTAGGTGCGCATACTCGCGCAGCACGATAGCCCTATCGCGCGGTCGGTGTTAACCGGTCACGGGGTGGTCAGTCGTTTTGATAAAGGGAATCGGTTTCGGTAGAAACCGGTGGATCGCTGGTAAAACTTTTTAAATCTGATGCGAGTTGCATCGTAATTTCAGATTTATTGAATCGTGATGCGATTTGCATCGTTTTTGAAAAGTTTTTACTGGGTTTGTTTTGGCAATTAACAGGGCGTATTGCTCTTGATGGGATGATTCTGCCAGAACTCAGTATAGCCGACAATACGAAAATGAAAGCCCAGGAGGGTGGCAATGGGTTTAACGGCCTTCTCGATCATCCGGGGGTGGTCGTCGGGGTCCATGTAGCCGGTGCACACTTCCAGATGGCCGCCCAGCCCGTACAGATCGAAGCCTATTTGATAAGCCAATTCAGACAGTGGGCAAATATGGTGACCAAGGGGCTGGCGTTTATAGCCCTGCCCCCGTTGTTTAGGAATCAGCATGAAAATCTGATAGGTCAGGAAGCACACCAGAATTTCTTTTTTTGTTGCGTCAGCCATGGTCGTATTACCTGGCTATTTAGCAGAGAAATACTGGTTTTGGATCTCGGCAAAGGCCTCGTTCGCGCGCGCCACCAGCGTTTCATCTGCAGCAATCTGATTGTGCGCATTCGTGGCGGCCTTATCCAGTTGCGCGGATAACATGGGATGGACGGGCTTGCCGTTTAATTGATCCTTGGCAATGTCTACACACGATGGATTTAACCCCAGACGTTCAGCGGCTAATACTTTCAGCGCCTGGGCATCGCCATAAGTCATTTCTTTTTTTGACATGGATTTTTTCCTCGTTAAATGGGTTTGCCCGCGCTAAGCGGGCGATTTTAATTTTTACTGCCAGATCATTACTGGCAGCTTTCGCAACTTGGATTTTCCAGTGAACATGCTGACGGTGCAGCAACGGGGGTGGTGTTGCCCAAGCTGAAATCTTCATCGTCAGAATCTTGAAATGCATCCCAACCCAAACCGGGTGCTTTTTCCTCAGTGGCTTCTGTCACTTCCACCGGTGCCTGTGCGGCTACCAGTACGCGCAAACGTTCAATTTCTTCCGCTGCCCAAACAATTGCCCTGTCTACGCTTGGCAGGCGATTGGTGGTTCCAGCTTTTGAATTACTAACTAATTCCGCAAAAACTTCTTCGTTAATTTGGTTGTTCATGATGTGCCATCCGTTGTTGATGAGGTTGACTTACAACGTACTGCTTTCAATTCATCTGTAAAGAAAATAGGAAATTGCGTTTCATTGTTCCCTTACCACTTCATTGAATTGTTTAAGCCCGTTTCCTTCGGGCAATTTGAGTATGACTAGTAAAATCTTCCATCAAAGCTAACGGAGAATTTATCTGGAGATCCAGTGGGGCGAAGCATTGCTTTCACACCGCTCACGCTAATCATTGCCAGCACTTTTTCCGCTTTTTTTCGTGGAAATTGCACGCAACTGACACCGCCGCGGTTATTGTTTTCACCCAGGCATAACAACCCGCCGTCTTCCGTGCAGATAAAACCATAAAACTCATCGCCTTTTACAAGGGGGTGGCGACGAACGTCGATACCATTTGAGACTTGATTATCAGCAGCACCTATCGCTGCCCCTAGACGGTTGCGCTCGGCTTTCTGTTCAGCAAGCCAGTGCTCATGTAAATCAATGTCCTCAAGCGATTCAAAACCAAGCGCCAAGGCTTCCTCTGTTTTGGTATAGGTCACCATCCAGGCATCCCAAATAGTCGCGCCAAGCGCGGAAATATTCCGGCGCATCGCGTCATGGTTTAAAGCCTCCTTCATCACACCATGCACAACCACATCCCCATCGTTCATTTCAAAGCAGGTATCAAAATCACGTTCGCCAAGACCAAAATCGTCGTAAATTTCATAGCTGATAAACTCACGGTACAGATCGAATTTAAACACCAGTGTTGCAAATTCAATTCGTGGTTTAGGGCTTGCAGAATCCAATTGTGGCTTGAGTTCCTGAAGCTGTTTAATTACCTGAAGTGTTTCACTGTTAAATGGTTTTGCAGCCATCGCTAATTCCTCGCGCGTTGTGTTTATGTCGGGTACCAACGTACCAAAGGCACGGAAAACCTCAATTTCGCAGGAAGCGATGGACACCACTCCATCACGGGGTAAATCGGATGATGACACCGTGTATAAAAGTGAATCGGTTTCGATAGAAACCGGCGACGATTGGAAATCAGCTTTATGGCGTGGGGGTTAATTGCGCTATTTGATAACGCTGCGCAGTGCTGCCTGCAACACGTTTAAACGCATTACAAGCAGCGAGGCGATCAAATGCCGTAATAGCATTCATCAGCGTCTACAGTGGGGTAGGATTGCCTTGCATAGGCTGTTATTTCTGCGGCTATATGGCCAAGCTGTTCTGTGTCCAGCTGACCAATGATTACAGCGGGGGGTGTTGTGCTTGGCCATTCTGGCTTGTCTAAATACGTGAACGCCTCGCGTAAATCTTTCGCGGTAACCGTGGACCAGCGGATAGAGTCGTAATCCCGACCGTCTGCGTTAACGCGCAAGTGCGCCATAAATTCCCAGCGACCCTCGCCATAGGTTTCCCAAGCTGCATTGACTGTTACCGGAACCTTGTTTTCACCGACTTCGTAAATTTTTTCAAATGGCATAGTGTTTTCCTCTGATTAACCAATTCAGGCGTTAACGTACCCGATAATTGCCAAACTTTTTAAAGGCGGGAAACGCGCCTGCAACCACTACATGTGATTGGGTGATCAGAGCTGAAAAGGATTTTATCAACGGCAAAATCCAAATCGGTTTCGGTAGAAACCGGTGGGAGGGCCGTATTGCATTGGCCAGCTATTACGCTGGCCTGGTATTGAATAATTCCATTTAGGAAGTGACTTGCGCTAATGACATGCCGAAAGTGGTTGCGCATGACGTTCCGCTTTTCCAAGAGAAGCCTCTTGTCTTTACTTCGCCCTTTTGTGAAGCAACAAATTCCACAATTACATCCGCTTTTTTGGCGGTGTAAAAACTTTCGTTGGTGATGACGGTGTAACCGGCTTTTTCGAGTTTGGCTACTGCATTGGATGCTTTCATTTTCTACCCCGTTAGTGAGTACGTTGTTGATGTGATAAACGTACCCAATTCCCCCTAAAACTCAATTTAGAGGGAAACGGGGTGCCAAAAATTATTAAGTTTTTAGAGACAGGCTTGTAGAAATTGGGGATTAAATTCGAGCATCACCGCGCCTTCCCTTTTGAGATAACGGGCGCTATTCAAAAACTTATAAACAACCATTTCCCCCTGAAATCTCACTTGAGCTTGTTCAAAATCTCGGGCAGCAATTTCGATATCGCGGTAAGGCTGTTCGGATTCCGGGTAGCCTCCTGCCATTCCAACACCGTTATGCGGATAGCTGGCGCATTACCAGACATGAAATTAAGTGGTGTAAGCCTGGCAAATGCCAATGTTCTGAGCCTCATCGCGCGTATGGGCATGGAATAACTGGCGTTGATTAACCTGTTGGGTATAGAGACTGTGTCCATAATTGGCCTACGATTGGGTTAAAGTCGTAATTTTCGCATCTGGAATCAGTTTGTAACGACTTTTATCTCACCTTTAGATATTTTTAATCGTCGGCATCCACCAATGTGATTTGGTCGATCATGGTACGTCCCCGGCCGTCAGTTTTTTCTGCGGTGCACACCAGCAGACCGCGCTTAATGAGCGCCTTGGCGGTGTTCATTTCAATGCGATCACTACGGGCTGCGCCAGGCTGCGCAAAGCCGTAGAGGTCGATCTGGTAGTTCAGTACACCCCCAGCGGCCTTGATGGTGTTAAGTGCCGCTGTTTGCGCTTCTGAGAGCTTTTGCATTGGGTTCACCCCCATCTGTGGTTAAACACACAATTAAGCGGCCTTGGCCGCGCTGTTGAATTCCCAGTCCGGAATCATGAATACCACCAGCCAGAAGGCCACAACGCCAAACAGGTGCAGTCCGCCCAGGATTGGGGTTTTCTGGATCATTTGACTATAGGCACCTTCACCGGTCAGTACATGGTCAAGGCTAAAGCTGCAGGCGAATAGAAACAGGGCAATGATGATCAGGGCTTTAAGGATATTTTTGGTCATTTGTAACATGGTGCGTCTCCGCTGTTGGTTGGTTTAAGCCAACATACCGCGGGGGTGACAGGTGTCGAATTTGCGGGAAACGTGAATTTTTTGCGGGGTTTTTGAATAAAACGGGTGTTGCAGTGAATAAAAACGCGGAAATATGAACAAGGCTGCCAAGGTTTT
>CAIOHY010000314.1 GCA_903858205.1 uncultured Cellvibrio sp. | reverse complement strand
GTCATCACGCCTTTGGCAATGGCGAATTGGGTTAATTCTTCATTTTGCACTTCAATTTCAGTATCCACCAGTGCGGCGCCAATGCCATAAATGTCGTAGCGTTTCATAAGGTAAGCTCTTAGAAAAAACTGAATTATGGGCAATTGAGACGGCATTGCAAAGCCACGTGTTGTACCTTTCGCTGCCTTCGATGGGGTTGTTTTGGGAACGGTGCGCAAACGGTGTGCTGTCAGCTGTATCTATGCGTCTAAAAACGATTTCACATTCTTGGGGTTACACGGAATTGTAAACCGCTAAAAGCTGGCAAAATGCCGATGAAAAAGCGCAGCGCCAGTAATGCCTTCAGGTATAATGAGCTGCATGAGTCCTTGGCATAGGCACTGTATAGGCCGCACAGGATGATTAACGGCTTTGACCCCCCTTCTTTTTCAGCGCTCAATCACGCTTTGTTTATCCATTGAGGCACTATGTCCAGATTGCTCCGCGCCGACGGCAACACATCATCCGCGCCTGCGCTCCTCCCTGAGGCGGCATTACCCCTTAGTAAGGAAACCATCATTACGCACCTAAAACGCTGCCAGGCGTTGGTGAATGAACACTCCAAGCAGTCTTTTGAGCGTTTTGGAGAGCGACTGAACGAAGCCTTTCTTGCGGCGCTGGATAACGCCCGCACTAATCAAGAGGTGACTGAATTAACTGGAATGCAGCGTGTGTTGCGCAAAAACCATAGTGAATTATCCCGCTATTACACGGGCTACATTGCCGAAGGATTTGTAAAGTTTAAAAATAAACAGCTGTTTACTACGCTGAACGCGCATAAAAATCCACAAGAATTAAGCTTGATAGAGCATGCCGATTTAGATGAAATGATTATTTTGTCGTCCATTACTCAGCGTATGGATACTTATTTTGCGGAACCGCTGTGGGCGTTAAATCAGCGATTTGCCATTTTGAATGGCGGTGAAGCGATAACTGAAGCCAGTAATCCCGTGGCGCCCATTCAGTTGTGTGAATCCTTGCGTCGCGCTTTGCGTTTAGTGCCCTTAACCGAGTTCGCCAAAGGCTTGGTGTATCGCACCTATGAGGAACACATCATGGGCTTGGTGGGACTGAATATGGACGAAGTAAACGCCTACCTGAAACGCTCGGGCATTTTACCCAATTTGCACTATCAACCCGTCAAACAGCGAGCGCCTGCTGCCAGTGATTTTTCGGGGACCGCCTTTACCCCTGAGGACCTTGCTTTCATGCAGGCGCTGGGTTCTGAAACCCAACAAGCCCATTTGCTGGATGCCATTCGCGGCTTGCAGCACACCCTACATCAGGTGGCTGGTTTGAATACTTCGCACCAAAGTCAGCCCTCTTTAAGTAGGCACCAGGTGGTGGATGCTTTGCAAAGCCTTCAGCAGCGCGGTCATTTGCCCGCTTACGCCAGTGAGCGGCCCATTACCGCAGCAGACTTTCAGCGCGTGGTTAAAAGTATTCAAGAGCTGGCACAGCAACAAGGGGGTGATGGGGCGGTGTCCTCTATGGATTTGCGCACCATTGACCTTGTGGGTATGGTGTTTGAGTACATGTTAAACGATGAGCACTTGCCCGATTCCGTAAAAGCTTTGTTAAGCTACATGCACACACCCTTTTTAAAGTTAGCCTTTTACGACCCCAACTTTTTTGAAAAACCCGAACATCCCGCCCGTTTATTATTGAACAGTTTGGCAGAAGCGGGTAGCCGATTTGTGGGTAATGATGGCAGCGTGCAGTTTGCCATGTACCAAAAAATTAAAGATGTTGTAGAGCGCGTAATAAAAGATTTTCGCAATGAAATTGCTGTTATTAGTGAGCTATTTTTAGAATTTAACAGTTACACGAAAAACATTATTCACCGACAAACCTTAATGGAAAAACGCGCTACGGAAAAAGTGCAAGGTGAAGAGCGTTTACTTGAAGTCAAGCGGTGCGCAAACGAGACCTTGCTAGGGAAAACCGCGCATAAAGAATTGCCCTCTGCCATTTTATTGTTTCTGCTTCAGCCGTGGTCGGATTACATGGCGTTTATTTTGTTGCGGTACGGCGATGATTCGGAGTATTGGGAACAAGCCCTTACGCTGGTTGACAATTTATTGTGGATTATTGAGCCGAAAAATCACTTAGATGAAATGCGCGAGCAGGCCGACATGCTAACGCCTTTATTGGAAGACATGCGTAAGGGTCTAGAAACCATTGGCTATGCACCTGAAAAAGGCGGCCCATTAATTGATGCCATCGCCGCTTTAGTGGATTTAGCTGCGCAGCATAAAAAAGCTGAACCAGCGCCGGCACCCATGCGGG
>CAIOHY010000313.1 GCA_903858205.1 uncultured Cellvibrio sp. | reverse complement strand
GCCCATTCGTGTAATGTTCATGGTGACTCCTCTCTCTTAGTTGACTGTTTGTAACTCATTCAGTCTGGCACATTGATGCCGTTTAAGGGGGAGGAGTCCATACCATTAACCTACGAAGCGCCACAAATCAATCTGCAGCCGCACGGCCTTTTTGCGGGAAAATTCCCTTGGGCCGTTTTTGAATAAACAGAATCAACAACACCAACACCAGCACTTTCGCGAGCACTGCACCTGCGTAGGGTTCGAGGAATTTATTGATGATGCCGAGCCCCATAGCGCCAACAAGGGTGCCCCATAAATTACCCACGCCGCCAAACACCACCACCATAAACGAATCAATAATGTAGGCTTGGCCGAGGTTGGGGCCGACGTTAGTCAATTGTGAAAGCGCAACACCGGCGATACCGGCAATGCCGGAGCCAAGGCCAAATGTCATTGCATCCACCCAGCTTGCGCGTACACCAACAGCGCGAGCCATTGCACGGTTTTGCGAAACAGCGCGTACTTTTAATCCGAGCGAGGTTTTTTTCAGGATCACTAACAGTGCAAAGAACACGAGTAAGCCGAAAATAAAAATATACAGGCGGTTGTAAGTAATAGAGAGCACCGGGTTGATCACCAGAGAGCCGCTCATCCATTCAGGTAATTCAACTGCGCGGTTGAGTGGTGAAAAAACACTGCGCGCAGCTTGTTGCAAAATTAAACTTATCCCAAAGGTGGCTAGCAGAGTTTCCAATGGGCGGCCATATAAAAAGCGAATCACGCCGCGTTCAATTGCAATGCCTACCAAGCCTGCAACAATAAACGCTGCTGGAATTGCAATCATTAAACTGTAGGCAATTTGATTGGGAAAAAGTTGTTGTACAACCCAGGTTACATAAGCGCCAATCATCATCAGCTCGCCATGCGCCATGTTGATTACGCCCATCACACCGAAGGTGATGGAAAGGCCAATCGCTGACAACAGCAGTACCGAGCCTAAACTTAGGCCAAAGAAAATATTTTCTGCCAAGCGAAACGCGGCTATGCGATCTTCGATGGAATCCAGTGCAAACTGTGCTTGCTGTTTCACTTTTTCGTCTGCGTCATTGTTTGCTATTTCCAATAGCGCGGTGCGCACTTCTTGTTGCAAACTGCCGCGCAAAATGGTGATCGCATCCAAACGGACTTGCTGTTCACTGCTTTGCAAATTCATCAACGCAACCGCTGCGGTGATGGCGGTGCGCACATCATCATTTGGTTCTGTTTTTTGGCGTTCTTCCAGTAGCAGAATAATATCTTCATCAACACCATCGGCGATCATGCGATTGACAGCATCCAAACGTACTGCCGCACTTTTATCGTTTAAATTCAAGGCAGCCAAAAGGGTTCTCAGTTGGGTGCGCATGGTGTTATTGATGGGGACACGTTTAAGAGATTCGGTGGCGTCGGCAGCTATTTTTTCACCGCTGATCGCGTTTAGGTAGTTGCCGGATTCGTCTGCGATTGCGACGACTGGATCGCTAGTGTTTTCGGCGTAGAGTTTTCCTTGTTGCAGTGCGGCGATTACACCGGCAACACGAGGGTCATCGAGCTTGCCTAACTCTTTAGCGGTTTGTGCACGCTTGGGTAGGCTACCTTGCGTTAAGGCTTTAACGAGGGTATTGAATTCAGGCTCAGTAGTGGCAGCTATTTCACTAGGTGCAATTTCACTGGCTGTTTCTGCGGTGCTGGCTGTTGTATCTGCGTCTTGCGCAAAAACCGAAGCTGAGCAGCAAAGTGATAATACGAATATTAGCTGCACTTGCCATCTTCCAAACAGCTGCATTGGGTTTTGCATAGTCTTGTCTCTGTAAAAACAAATTGAAAATAATATTGGTGTAACTTGTTTTATTTTTAGTTGTTTGCGTAGGGTGGGTTGAGCCTAAGGCGATACCCGCCGCATTGTCATCTGCTTTAATTCTTCTATGTAGTGGTGGGTATCGCTTGCGCTCCACCCACCCTACAGGTCATGCAGTTAAACTAGCGTATTACTGTGCTGCAGCACCCAAACATTTTTTGGTCTTGGTGTTGTAGTTACCGCACTTCAATTTAATCCAATCTGATTCCAAATCTTTTGAACCTTCAAGGAAATCAGACCATGCATCGCCTGGAACCAAACCGTCGGTTTTTGAAACAGTGAGGAATTGACCGTCTTCTTGAATTTCGCCGATCAATACGGGTTTGGTGATGTGGTGGTTCGGCAACATTTTGCTCATACCGCCAGTCAGGTTAGGTGCTTCAACACCGATGATTGCATCAACCACTTTATCGGTATCGGTAGTGCCTGCTTTCTCAACCGCTTTTACCCACATATTGAAACCAATGTAATGAGCTTCCATTGGGTCGTTGGTTACGCGCTTGTCGTTTTTGATGAAGGCTTTCCATTGTTTGATAAACGCAGCGTTAGCAGGATTATCTTCGCTCATGAAATAGTTCCATGCAGCCAAGTGACCAACCAGTGGTTTAGTGTCGATACCAGAAAGTTCTTCTTCACCCACAGAGAAGGCGACAACAGGAATATCTTCTGCAGTCACTTTTTGGTTGCCGAGTTCACGGTAGAAAGGCACGTTCGCATCACCGTTGATGGTGGACACTACCGCAGTCTTTTTACCTGCTGAACCAAAGCGTTTGATATCAGACACAATGTTCTGCCAGTCGGAGTGGCCGAATGGGGTGTAGTTGATCATGATGTCTTCTTGTGCAACACCTTTGGATTTCAAGTAGGCTTCCAAGATTTTGTTGGTGGTACGTGGGTATACATAGTCAGTACCGGCCAATACCCAACGCTTCACTTTCATTTCTTTCATCAGGTAATCAACAGCAGGAATTGCTTGTTGGTTTGGCGCAGCACCTGTGTAGAACACGTTGCGTGAAGATTCTTCACCTTCGTATTGCACTGGGTAAAAGAGTACGCCATTCAACTCTTCAATAACTGGCAGTACGGATTTGCGCGAAACAGAGGTCCAGCAACCGAAGATTGCTGCGACTTTATCTTTGGTTAACTGCTCGCGGGTTTTTTCAGCAAACAGAGGCCAGTTTGACGCTGGGTCAACAACCACTGCTTCCAATTTTTTGCCGAGCAAACCGCCTTTTTTGTTTTGCTCTTCAATCAGCATCAGCATGGTGTCTTTCAGAGTGGTCTCTGAAATTGCCATGGTGCCAGACAGTGAGTGGAGTACACCCACTTTGATGGTATCAGCGGCAGCAGCGCTAAACGAGGCGATGGTTAAGCCGCAGGCGATACCGAGTGCCCCGACATGTTTTGCTATCTTCTTCAGCTTCATGGGTCTTTCTCCTAGATGGTTTTAATGACTCAGTGGTTTTAAAAAAATTTGCCCGATGGGCATTTTTATTTCCAGTAACGCCTTTAACGCTAATCGTGGGTGACAAGCTTTTCTTCCCTAATCATTTTCTATGTGCTTCACGCATAAAAAATGTTGTCACTCTGGTTTTGAAATTTTCGTAATTAATCCGGGTGCTGCTGTTGCGCTTCATAAAGCATGTGTAAGGTAATTTTTCGCACTTCAGCTTTGCTCGCTTCAATATGGGTTTTTAAATAGCTTTTAACATCTTCTGTACGCCTTTCAATAATGGTGCGCAATATCTTGGCGTGTTCATCGTAAGTCGCTTCAATACGATTACGCTGCGTAAAATCAATCCGGCGAATGATGCGCAAGCGCTCGGTAATATCGTGATGAATACGCGCCATTTCCAAATTGCCCGTTGCTTCAATCAACTGCTCGTGAAAGCGTTCGTCCAGCGCGCAAACACTCGGGCCATCCTCTAAGCGATCTTCTGGTTTTACTAACCAGGTGCGTTTTAAATCGTCCAGATTAGGTGCGGGCTCCATCTCGCATAATTTTTTAACCGCAGCCAATTCAAGAACGATGCGCACATCGTAAAGTTGTTCAAATTGTTTAAAGTCAAACGGTTT
>CAIOHY010000312.1 GCA_903858205.1 uncultured Cellvibrio sp. | reverse complement strand
GCTGCCAACACCAATTGTTCAAGCTGCGGTTGCAAATGCTGTAAACGCTCTTGCTCAGAATTTTTTTGTTTTTCCTGCGGTGCAATTTGCATAGGTTTACCACGCTGCCGCATGAGCAAGCCTTCAACCTCCAGCAAACTATAAGCTTTGGAAATCGTCATGGGATTTACCGCATGCTCAAGCGCCAGCTCACGCACCGAAGGCAATTCATCGCCCTCTTTCAATTGACCACCAGCAACCATGCGCCTAATTTGCTCAGCGAGTTGGCGATAGATGGGAATGCCAGATTGGGGGTTAAGGGTGAACATCAGTAGCCCCGCCTAATAAAACTAACCTTGTGCCAAGCGCTCACGAGAAGAAAGCGCAGAGCACCCACACTCAGTACCAACACTGACAGTGTGGTCACGGCAACAATACTGAAATCCCAGTGGTTTGCCTCCACCTTAGCGCTGACGAAACTCACGGAAGAGATTATTAGTATTATCAGAATAGAACTCACGGTGGAGAACCACTTGTGATCAGCCTCCGTTCGCAAATAGATCCATAGCGAAAGATAAAAATACAGGCACTGTAACAATACCAGCCCTATCAATATCGACAATCCTATCGCCCAATCAATAGGTTCCTGCAGCAGACCAGCCCCCAATAGAATTGCGATTGCTATGAAAACACCAATAACAAAACAATTTTTTGCTATTTCTTCCAGCAAGCAACGCTCCAAATACAAAAAGAAACAATTCCGCTCGCCAGGAAACACAAGCCAGAGCCGAGACAAATTGGTGTAAATCTTATGAATCAGAAATTGAGGACTGCCAATCATCCAAACCGCGATAGCCATATTGATGCCGGAGCGCAACATATCTTCTTGAAACCATGTCTCGGTGTTACTACTGATCACACCCGAAAACAACCACAAGAGAAGAAAAATTGCAGTCAGCCCCAGCACCCCACGCCAAGGGTTATCGGCACGCCCAAGCAACAAACTGCCCAACAAACTGTGTGGCCGCCAATTATATTCACTGAGCAAAGTTATATAGCGGCGAAAAAAAGCTCTCCAATAGCGAGAATCACTCGATAACAGCGCTGGAGTCTTACGGCGTAAAGCAGCGGCCATCCACTTTTTCCAGTTGAGCAACAACACAGTCATCGTGGCACCAGCAGCTACTGCCAACAATTCAACTTCTGCTAAAGCAACTTGCCAAATCTCGCCGCTTTTTATAATTACCATTACCCAGAAGAACGGAATCACCAAAGGACTGAAATAGGCAATAGATAATGCGACACAATTAAAAACTATACTCAATGAAATTGCCGCAACTAAATGGACCAAACCACCTTTGCCAAAAAAAATTTCAAAAAGTATCAAGCTACAGGCAACAAGAACTACAACGGCAACATAGGAAATCAACAGGTGCCTTTGAATTGCCGACATCATACTCAGCTGTCGATTGCCAGCCACCCAAAACAATTGACCATGAAATGAAACAAAAAAAACCAAAGATGCCGCAGCGATCAAAGGAGCTGCTAAAAAAAACATCCAGTCAATCGAAATGACAAACCCGAAAACCAACAGTACAACCCCAAAAAGGTTGAGCTTCCATAAAACGCGCCTAAGTGGCGTGTAGAGAAACAACAAATTGAAACTCTGTACAATTTGCTGGGGCACATTAAACATTATGCTACCCTCACAAAATTCATCCTGGAAAAACCTGATCGCACAGATTTATACAGCAGCGCGATGAGCATTAATTGCGGCAACCACGTCCAGACAATCGCGATGCCTTTCCAGTCAAAAGGCAGTGGAAATAAAAGTCCGGTTGCTACAAACAACGCTATCAGAATCATTACAGCAACACTGCCTGTAAAATTCCACCAAAATAGACTTCCTTGACTTCTAAGGTAAACCCACCACGCCAAGTAGAAGCTAGCAGTGTTGATTAAAACAGTAGTCAGCAACGAGTAAACCCAAATTTCCAGCTCGCGCACCTCCATCCACACAAGCTCAATCACTAAGCCCAAGCCGAATATTAGTAAGGTCGAAAAGCCAACTTCGCGCACATAGAGC
>CAIOHY010000311.1 GCA_903858205.1 uncultured Cellvibrio sp. | reverse complement strand
GGTTACCTTCCGAACTTTTTATGGATTAAGATAAAAGAGTTGGTTAGAAAATGAATTTCAGAATATATGAATATAGAAGAATTCAGAGAGTATCTCCGACAATTTCCGGGCGGGCCGATGAACACTGAAAAGAATATCGACGACTATAGAAATAATTGCACTTAAGCGGTGTTCGTGGCTATTCAATTAAATTGCCACGCACGCAGTTGCACAAAAATTAAAGTACATCTGAAAACCCTGGGCGTACTTTTCGAAAAAAGCTGTACCCTAACCAAGCCACAAATAGTGCGACAAGGCTGTAAATTCCAAGCCCGATAAAATCGGGTAGCTTTCCATAGATTACAGCAGCGCGTGCAGATTCGACCACATAAGACAGTGGATTAAGAAAAATAAGCGCCTGCAGATTTTTTGGCAGAATATTCACGGAATAAAATATAGGGCTCAAGAATAGCAACAGCGTAGCGAGTGTGCCGGTAATTTGTTGTATATCACGCAGATAAACGCCCAACGCTGCTAGGAACCAGGAAATGCCCAGTAGTAATAGAAAATAAGGCAACAATATTAGTGGCAACAATAATGCAGTAAGCGGAATTCGGTGCAGCTCAACGAGGATAAAAACCAGCAGCAAACCAAAACTGATCAGGAAAGTAAATATTGCGCCTAGCAGCGTTACCCAGGACAATAACTCTAACGGAAAAACGATCTTCTTAACAAAATTTTGATTGCCAGTAATCAGCAATGGTGACTTGGTCAGTATCTCAGCCATAACGGCGTGAATCGTTAAACCGAGAAACAACACTATGGCAAAACTGAGCGTCGTATCACCCGCCGCGTCGCTCCAGCGCGATTTAAAAACGTACTGAAATACAAAAGTATAAATGCTCAGCATAAGCAAGGGCGTGCCCAGCGACCAGAGCAAACCTAACACTGAACCGCGATAGCGCGAATAAATGTCGCGACGCAATAACTGCCAAATCAGGGTTTTATGTTTCCACGCCAGAGTCAACATAAATTAGTCCGACTTTCCCTGATTTTCTTTTTGGTTGTGCAGCAGCCAATTGATCGTTTTGATAATTCCGGTCTCAAAACTTTCATGGGGATGATAGCCGAGTTCTGCATGGCATTTGCCGGGGTCAATCGCGTAGCGACGGTCGTGCCCGGGGCGATCTTTAACAAAAGTGATGAGATTTTTGGCAGCGCCACCACTTGCGTAAGGCGTATTCGGATACTGCTGCAGCAATTGCACATTGTCCGCAAGTGCTGCGTCTACCTTATCGCAAATTAAATTCACTATATCAATATTGCGCCATTCATTTTCGCCTCCGACATTGTATACCTCGCCGATTCTTCCTTTTGCCAGAATCAAATCAATCGCACGGCAATGGTCTTCGACATAGAGCCAATCGCGAATATTTTTTCCGTCGCCATAAATAGGCAAGGATTTTCCCAATAGAATATTTTGGATGATTAATGGAATCAGCTTTTCGCTGTCTTGGTATGGGCCGTAATTATTGGAGCAATTGCTGGTTGTTACTTTCAATCCGTAGGTGTGATGGTAAGCGCGCACCAAGTGGTCTGAAGCTGCCTTCGATGCTGAGTAAGGTGAGTTAGGCGCAAAGGGGGTTGATTCGGTAAATGCCGGGGCATCTGCCTCAAGTGAACCATAGACTTCATCGGTAGACACATGGTGGAAGTGGTGATCGGTTACGCCTGCATCCAACCAGAATTTTTTCGCCGCTTTGAGCAAGGTATGTGTGCCAATGATATTGGTTTGGATAAATGCATCTGGGCCGTGAATTGAACGATCAACATGGGACTCGGCAGCAAAATGCACAACACAATTCACTGCATAAGTGGAAAACAATTTTTCAACTAAAGCTAAGTCACCAATATCACCTTGCACAAAAACCAAACCATTATTTTTTTCCAGTTCGATCAAGTGCTCACGGTGCCCAGCATAGGTGAGAGCATCCAAAACAATTAGCTTGTCATTGGGATATTGCCTAGCCCAGTAGTGACAAAAGTTACTGCCGATAAATCCGGCACCGCCGGTAATCAAAATATTTTTCATAGTGTCTGGTATCACGCGCAATTCAGGTTTGGGAAATCAAGCTAATCAAAACTGCTGATCAATTCTGTTGTTTTTTGTACTCATCCAACATAGAGGACAATGCGTTTTGCCAATGATCGGGGGCGATATTCAATTCACTCCAGGTTTGCGTTTTGTCCAGCACGCTGTACGCGGGGCGCTGAGCAGGTGTCGGATAATCGCTTGTCGCAATTGGCTTCACCTGCGGAATGGATGTTAGTAGACCCTGCGCTTTTGCCTCATTAAAAATGGCGACAGCAAAATCATACCAACTGGCGACACCCGCGTCGGAAAAGTGAAATATTTTTTGCTCTGGTCGCACGCTTAATAATGCCCAAATCATTTTCGCCAAGTTAACGGCATAGGTTGGCGTTCCTACTTGGTCAGTCACTACACCCAAACTTTCGCGCTCAGCGCCTAAGCGCAACATGGTTTTAACAAAATTCGCGCCTTGCTCGCAGTACACCCAACCTGTGCGCACAACATAACTGGAAGAACAATTTTCCAATGCTGCGCGCTCGCCGGCGCATTTTGTTTTTGCGTAAGTACCAATCGGATTGGCGTGATCATCCGGCAAATAAGGTGAAGATTTTTTACCGTCAAATACAAAATCTGTGGATACCTGAATCAGCGGAATTTTTTGTTGTTCGCACCACTGGGCGATGGAAATTACGGCCAGTGCATTGACGGTATTGGCTGACGCCTGATCGCTTTCTGCTTTGTCGACTGCGGTATAAGCAGCGGCATTGATTATCGCGTCAGGTTTATAGGTATCCAAAATCGCTGCAAGTGCTTCAGGTTTTGACAAATCAAAATCCGCACGCGTAAGCGCAATTACGCTTACTGCTGATGCGTTATTCCCGATTACAGTAGGCGCAGTTTTTTGCAACGCATAACCCAGCTGGCCATTCGCGCCAGAGATAAGCACCTTCATGCTCGTGCCTTCTTCATTCATGAGAATGTCTCAGCTTTTGCAAGCGGCAATGCTGCTTGATCTTTTGCCGACAACACGGGCGCAGCTATATCGCCTAAAGGCCAATCAATCTTCAGCGCAGGATCATTCCACAAGAGAGAACGATCATGTTCGGGCGCGTAGTATTCGGTGCATTTGTAATTAAATTCGGCGTATTCGCTCAGCACTAAAAAACCATGCGCAAAACCGGGCGGAATCCAGAGGCTATTTTTGTTTTCTGCAGAGAGATAAACACCCACCGATTGACCAAAGGTTGGCGAGCTTTTGCGTAAGTCCACGGCAACATCATAAACTTCACCGCTAGTGACGCGCACTAATTTCCCCTGCGGATTTTTGATTTGATAATGTAATCCGCGCAATACACCACGCGCGGACGCGCTGTGATTATCTTGCACAAAATTCACCTCAATGCCGCGCTCTGCGAACCAACTTGCGCGATAGGTTTCCAAAAAAAATCCGCGCGCATCGCCAAACACTTTCGGCTTGATTAGCAGCACATCAGGAATCGCAGTAACTATGACTTCCATCAAAACACCCGATCTTCAAGAATATTCATCAAGTATTCGCCGTAACCGCTTTTCAGTAATGGCTTGGCGAGATTGATAAGCTGCTCTTTGTCGATATACCCCATGCGGAACGCAATCTCTTCCGGGCAAGCCACTTTTAAACCCTGACGTTTTTCAATGGTTTGAATAAATTGGCTAGCGGCGAGCAGATTATCGTGTGTGCCCGTATCTAACCAGGCAGCACCGCGACCGAGTAGCTCCACTGTTAACTCACCCATCTCCAAATATTTTTTATTGATGTCGGTTATTTCCAATTCGCCGCGCGCAGAAGGTTTAATCGACTTGGCGATTTCAATCACGCGAGTATCGTAAAAATACAAACCTGTGACGGCATATTTTGACTTTGGTTGTGTGGGTTTTTCTTCAATCGATAAAACAGTACCGTCATCGGCAAATTCGACTACGCCGTATGCGCGCGCATCATCAACATGATAACCAAATACAGTGGCGCCTTTAATGCGCGCGTCGGCGCTTTGCAGCAGCGATGAAAAATCGTGGGAGTAATAAATATTGTCGCCCAATACTAATGCACAATTATCCTCGCCAATAAATTTCTCACCGATGATAAACGCTTGCGCGAGGCCATCGGGCGATGGCTGTTCGGCGTAGGAAATAGTCAATCCCCAATCATTACCATCGCCAAGTAATTCGCGATAAGTAGGCAAGTCGCGCGGGGTGGAGATAATCAAAATGTCGCGAATACCCGCCAACATTAACGTAGTGAGCGGATAATAAATCATCGGCTTGTCGTAGATGGGCACAATTTGTTTACTGATCGCTTTAGTAATAGGGTACAGGCGCGTGCCCGAACCACCGGCGAGCACTATACCTTTGCGGCGCGATGCCTTTGCTGTGCGAGTGTCTTGCGGCATAAATCAAACCTTTAATATCGCTTGCGCCTCGTGCGCACGTATCGACTGAGGCGCTTGGACGGGCGCCTTATTCTGAGAGGGGGGATTATCGCAGCCAAGGCCAACTGGGGCTATAGCCCATGTCGTTTAATAGGGTTTTTAGACGGCGATTGGCGGGGCGAAACCAGCATTTGAGCAGCCATCGACAAAGGCGATCGCGGTTTTTGTCGTAGTCCCCGGCAAAAACACGCTCAGCAGCAGGCAGATTATTTTCTCGGACACCTAGAAACGCACAGACCCGCGCGAGCGTTTGGTTGTGCTGCTCGATCAACTCGTTATTTTCAATAACAAGAATTTGTTGGTCAGGAAAGTAGAGTCTCAGATTTTTCAGTTGTTCCGCGTAGTTACCGCGCGTGCGATAGGAATGGCAGCGGCGCGCGCTGTTTAGTTCGCGGCTAGTGTCGCGACGTAAGCGAATGGTTTCCAATAAAAGCGCTAACCATAACGGACGCTGCTCAAGGCCGCGCCCCGACTCCATGGTGTATTGGGAAATCGCACGCTCGGCGGGGTCGCGCAGAATAACAATCAGTTTCAAGGCCGGATTGTATCTGTGCAGCGCGGCTATGACCTCTGGCCAATATACATAGATGGGGGTCGCCTCGCCCAATAGCTGCCCATCAATTGCAGCTTGAAAATAGGGTGCATAGCGTTGATTAACTTCTTCAACAGTCCAGCAGGGATCAAACTCGGGTCCATCGAACAAATGGACTTCTTTGCCGTCCGCCATGCAAATCTGTTCGTGCTGGCCGAGAAAATGACTGAGCGCAGTGGTACCGCCTTTTTGTACGCCGATGATCATAAAATCGAGAGATTTCATGCCGATGCCCTGATGCTATCCATCAATTCATCCAACTGCACGAGTGGGTAAAACTGGCGCAAGGCGTCCCCAAATCCACGCAATTGCTGATAGAAAACTTCCATCTGCGCAAGATCGTAACCCGCATTGCGACTGCTGCGCTGTTTATCCTTGGCGTGATAAGGCGTTGGCAATTGCAACATATCGCCAACCTTATTAGGGTTCACCACAAAATCTTCATAGCGCAGAACGCGCCCGCCCAAATGATCGGCGTACCGACGACAAAACCATTCGAGGATATGTAACTGGCGCTTCAGGCGATCATTTATCTGCGCAAGCTGCGCTTTGAGCACTGGATCAAACATTTCTCCGGCCGGAATATGACCTTGGTTAACCGGCAAATCCACCTGATTCCAACTCGCCAATACTGCGAGTGGATTGCGCACTATGCCGTACACGGGCAGCGCTTCCTTAAGCTCCGGCAACAAGGCAGTGAAGAGTGCGTTGTGTTTTATTACCAGCGTAAAATTTTCATCCTGCAGCTGATGCCGCACATCGATCTGACCAAGGCTGACATCCATAGGGCGCAAGCCACCCTCGCCCACCGCTTGGGCGACAGGGTTCTCTGGCACTTTGCCATCTTTCTGACGACTTACAACAACACCATCACGTTGTGCACTTGTGCGAGTTTGCTGTGCGAAATTGGCGATCTGTGAGACGGCGGCCGTGCGGCCCAACTCGGGATCAAAATCACTTGGCGTCATTGGCTCATGGAGCGCAAGTACATTTGGATAGGCGTTCAGGATATGACAGCAGAGTGTCGTACCAGCGCGGGGCAAGCCCGTCAGTAACAATGTGTTGGGTGGGTTCAAACTGGAATCTCGGTAACGGGGCACAAGATCAAAAGCTGGACATCCACAACTCATCCACCCTGCTCATAACTGCCAAAAACTCAGCGCGCTCGCGCTGCAATGAATGATACTCCAGGGTTGCTGCACAATTCCGTTTAAAAATGTTCAGTTGTTCGGGTTGCTGCAGCAACTCCAAGGCTTCACGAACAGCGGCTTCCACTGAGATGCTATTGTACTCAGGAATCAGGCAATTTTGGCGGTTGTGGCAGAAACTGCGATTACCTACACAATCAGGCACGATGGTGATATCGGCGTAGCTCATGGATTCCAACGCAGGCAAATAGAATCCCTCGGTTTCATTGGGCAATACAACAGCTATTCGACTGGAGGCGAGCAAGTTCAACAAGTTTTCGCGCCGCAACCAGTTATTCACGCAAAAAGTCTTAATGCCTTGCTGTGCGAGATGCGTTTCTACCTGGTCAGCCAGCTGCGGATTTTTTGGCCCGAAGATAAAAACATCGTGCTGTTTTTGCTGCTGCTCAATAGCAGGAATATCTATTCCATTAGCAATCGTAAATACTGGCCCGTTTACTTTTCCGGTGGCTTTTATCGCCTCACTCACTTCCGGTGATACGCAAATGCGAATCGCAGGCTCGGATAAAAACTGATGCATTGGCTGAGCAGGATCAGCGTGGCGCACATGCTGGATTAAATTAATAACCGGCTGATTTTTTGGCCGCG
>CAIOHY010000310.1 GCA_903858205.1 uncultured Cellvibrio sp. | reverse complement strand
CTCTTATCCTCAGGCTCAATGCCTTGCGTGTGTTGGATAAAACAAACCCCGCAAAAGCGGGGTCCTAGGGGCGGTGCTCGCTGCGAGCCGATGGTTACGTGCGCTGTAGGGGCGCCGCTTGCTGCGCCCTATTGCAGCGCCCTATTGCTACACCCTATTTCTACATCCTACCGATACACCCAAAATCCCAAAAAAGCAGGGCGCGGCAAGCAGCGCCCCTACGGGATTAGACGTTTAAATAATCCAAAATACCATCAGCCGCTTCACGACCTTCCCAAATCGCCGTTACTACCAGATCAGAACCGCGCACCATATCGCCACCGGCAAATACTTTCGGATTGCTGGTCTGAAATTTGTACTGCTGCTGTTCCGGAGCTACTACACCGCCCCAATCGTTAGTTTTGACGCCGTTGGTTTCGAACCATGGCTGCGGACTCGGGCGGAAACCGAAGGCGATCAAGACTACGTCGGCAGGCAATATCTCTTCTGAACCAGGCACAACTACCGGGCTGCGACGGCCTTTGGCATCCGGCTCACCCATTTTAGTAGTAACCACTTTAACGCCTTCAACTTTGCCGTTGCCAACCACTTCAACTGGCTGGCGGTTGTAGAGGAATTGCACGCCCTCTTCTTTCGCATTAGCCACTTCACGTTTGGAGCCGGGCATGTTTTCTTCGTCGCGGCGATAGGCACAGGTCACACTGCTCGCGCCTTGGCGAATCGAGGTGCGGTTACAGTCCATGGCGGTATCACCACCACCAAGCACAACGACTTTTTTGCCTTTTACGCTAATAAAATCTTCCGGGCTCTTTTCAAAGCCGAGGTTACGATTCACGTTGGCAACCAAAAATGGCAGCGCATCATAAACACCGGGCAAGTCTTCACCGGGGAAGCCGCCTTTCATGTAGGTATAGGTTCCCATGCCCATGAAGACCGCGTCGTAATCGCGCAGCAATTCTTCCATGGTGATGTCCTTACCCACTTCGGTATTCAAGCGGAATTCGATACCCATTTCGGTAAAGATCTCACGGCGACGGCTCATCACGCTCTTTTCAAGCTTGAACTCTGGAATACCAAAGGTCAGCAAGCCGCCGATTTCGGGATACTTATCGAATACGACCGGTTTGACGCCGTTGCGTACCAATACATCAGCGCAGCCAATACCTGCCGGGCCAGCACCGATAATCGCCACTTTTTTGTTTGTCCAAACCACTTTGGACATATCCGGCTTCCACCCCATGGCGAAGGCGGTATCAGTGATGTACTTCTCGGCGTTGCCGATAGTCACCGCACCAAAGCCATCATTGAGAGTACAGGCGCCTTCACACAGACGATCCTGCGGGCACACACGACCACAGACTTCCGGCAAGGAGTTGGTTTGATGGCTGAGTTCTGCCGCTTCAAAAATATTGCCTTCGGAAATCAGCTTCAACCAGTTAGGGATGAAGTTGTGCACCGGGCACTTCCATTCGCAGTAAGGGTTACCACACTCAAGGCAACGGTGTGCCTGACCCTCCACTTCTTCTTTGGCGTAAGGTTGGTAAATCTCCACAAAGTTGCGCTTGCGGGTATCTATATCTTTCTTGGTTGGGTCCTGACGACCCACATCGAGAAACTGAAAATCATTATTTAAACGTGCCATGACTTTTGCCCCTTACTCGCCACGCTTGCGGAAACTGTTCAACAAACCACCTATGGCCGCCGCTTTAGGCTTAACCAACCAGAACTTGCCGATGTAGTCATCGAAGTTGTCCAGCAGCTGTTGACCCCATGCACTTTCAGTCTCTTGCACAAACTCTTCAATCACAGTGCGCAAATGATGACGATGAGCTTCCAGCGCCTCCGTGTTGATTCGATGAATATCCACCAACTCGTGGTTATAGCGATCCACAAAGTCGTTAGCTTCATCCAACACATAGGCGAATCCGCCCGTCATACCTGCACCGAAGTTGACGCCAGTTTGACCCAGCACTGTCACAACACCACCGGTCATGTATTCACAGCAGTGATCGCCCGCGCCTTCCACTACCACATGCGCACCGGAGTTGCGCACACCGCAACGCTCGCCCGCCGTACCGGCCGCAAACAGCTTACCGCCAGTGGCGCCGTACAAACAGGTGTTACCCAAAATACTGGTTTTATTCGACTTGAAGCCGGAACTGCGCGGAGGGCGAATGACCAGCTTGCCGCCCGCCATGCCTTTGCCCACGTAGTCGTTGGCATCACCTTCCAAATACATATCCAAACCGCCGGCATTCCACACACCAAAACTCTGGCCAGCAATACCGGTCAGTTTCAGCTTAAGTGGTTTATCCGCCATGCCTTGGTTGCCGTAGCGCTTGGCGATCTCACCACTAATACGAGCGCCTATAGAGCGGTCGCAGTTGGTGATATGGAATTCAAATTCACCGCCGGTCTTGGCTTCAATCGCAGGCAGCAATACTTTGACCATCGCTTCGGCAGTTTGGCCTTTATCAAATGGCTCGTTCTTGCTTACCGCGCAAAGCTGGGGTTTGGTCGCGAGGAAATCATCGGTGTGGATGATCGGCTTTAAATCTAGCTGCTGCTGCTTGACCGTCTCGCCTTCGAGGATTTTCAATAAATCGACACGGCCAACCAATTCACCGAGGCTGCGCACACCAAGGCGCGCCATCCACTCACGGGTCTCTTCCGCAACGAACTTGAAGAAGTTCATCGCCATTTCAACCGTGCCGATGTAATGATCTTTACGCAACTTGTCCTGCTGGGTCGCAACACCGGTCGCGCAGTTGTTCAGATGGCAGATACGCAGGTATTTACAGCCGAGCGCGACCATAGGACCAGTACCAAAGCCAAAGCTTTCCGCACCCAACATTGCGGCTTTAACAACATCCAAACCGGTCTTCAAACCGCCGTCTGTTTGCACTCGCACTTTATCGCGCAGGTCGTTGGCGCGCAGGGTTTGATGGGTCTCGGACAAGCCCAATTCCCATGGCGAACCGGCATATTTAATCGAAGTCAACGGACTTGCCGCGGTACCGCCGTCATAACCGGAAATGGTGATCAAGTCAGCGTAAGCCTTAGCCACACCAGCAGCGATAGTACCCACGCCAGGACGCGATACCAGCTTCACCGATACCAGCGCATCCGGGTTGACTTGCTTCAAGTCATAAATCAGCTGTGCAAGGTCTTCGATCGAATAAATATCGTGATGCGGTGGCGGCGAAATCAGGGTCACACCGGGAACCGAGTGACGCAGACGCGCGATCAACGCATTCACTTTACCGCCGGGCAGCTGACCACCTTCACCAGGTTTTGCACCTTGTGCGACTTTAATTTGCAGCACTTCGGCATTCACCAGATAAGCCGGTGTCACACCAAAACGGCCTGAGGCCACTTGTTTGATTTTGGACGATTTGATCGTGCCGTAACGCGCTGGATCTTCGCCGCCTTCACCGGAGTTGGAGCGACCGCCCAGACGGTTCATCGCCTCAGCCAAGGCTTCATGTGCTTCTGGTGACAAGGCACCCAGCGACATACCGGCCGAGTCAAAACGCTTGATCACACTTTCGATGGGTTCAACTTCCGACAGCGGCACTGGTTTGCACACATCCTCGCGAATAGCCAACAAATCGCGCAGCATGGATACCGGGCGTTTGTTAACCAGATCGGCATAGTTGCGCCACAGGGCATAATTACCGCTTTGCACCGCCTTTTGCAGGCTTTGTACTACATCGGGGTTGTAGGCGTGGTATTCAGAGCCGTGCACGTACTTCAGCAAACCGCCCTGCACAATTGGCTTGCGATCCAGCCAAGCTGTTTGCGCCAGAATTTTTTGGTCGGCTTCCAGATCTTCAAAACGCGCACCAGCCACACGGGATGGAGTGCTGTCAAAACACATGGAAACCACTTCTTCCGACAGGCCAATCGCCTCAAACAACTGCGCACTGCGATACGAAGTTACGGTCGAAATCCCCATCTTGGAGAGGATTTTCAACAAGCCTTTATCGATACCTTTACGGTAGTTTTTGTAAGCGCTATTCACATCGCTCAGCAGTTCACCGGTTTCGATGAGGTCGTTGAGTACGTAGTAGCTCAGGAACGGATACACAGCGGTCGCGCCATAGGCGATCAAGGCGGCGATCTGGTGCGGATCGCGCGCGCTACCGGTTTCAACAATCAGGTTGGCGTCGCAACGCAGACCAACGGTCGTCAAATGCTGATTCACAGCACCCACCGCTAGCAATGCGGGAATTGGCAGCAAGCCTTTTTCAAAACCGTAATCGGTCAATAACATCAGCACTTTGCCGGACTTGACCGCAACAGCAACATCGTCGCACAGCTTGATGAGTGCCGCTTTAAGGTTGGTTTCGTCGGCGTTGTAGTAAAGAGAGAACTTCGCCACTTCATAGCCAGGGCGATTCAAGCTCATCAAGCCACGGAATTTTTCCGGCGAGAGCACGGGCGAGCTGAGAATCACGCGATCTGCGTGTTCCGGTAGTTCGTCATACACGGGCAATTCGCGACCGAGGCAAGTCTCAAGGGACATAACAATCGCTTCGCGCAGCGGGTCGATCGGCGGGTTAGTTACCTGCGCGAACTGCTGGCGGAAGTAGTCGTAGAGTGAGCGCTGTTGACGCGAGAGCACGGCCATCGGAGTGTCATCACCCATAGAACCAACGGCCTCTTGGCCACCTTCGGCCAGCGGGCGAAGCAATTGGTCACGCTCTTCAAAGCTCACTTGGAACATTTTCATGTTGGCTTTGAGGGCGATACCTTCGATGCCATTTTCTTTGACGTCGGTATTAAGCGTTGACTCGATACGCAACGCGCGCTCTTTCAGCCATTTTTTATAGGGCTGAGTGGACTTCAACTGGTTGTCGATATCCTGGGTGTTGTGCAGAGTACCGGTGGCGGTATCGATCGACATGATCTGACCTGGCCCAAGGCGGCCCTTAGCCACAACATCGGCCGGATCATAGGCATACACACCCACTTCCGACGCCACAGTGATCATATCGTCTTTGGTGATGACCCAACGCGATGGACGCAAGCCGTTACGGTCAAGGGTACAGACCGCGTAGCGACCGTCGGTAATCACCAACCCAGCGGGGCCATCCCAAGGTTCGATATGCATGGAATTGTATTCATAGAACGCGCGCAGATCCGGATCCATGTTCTCTACGTTCTGCCATGCCGGCGGCACCAGCATACGTATGGCACGGTGCAAATCCATACCGCCCAATGTCAAGACCTCCAGCATGTTATCGAGGCTGGATGAGTCAGAACCGGTGCGATTGACCAGCGGCGTTACCGAGTGAAGATCAGGCAATAGCGGTGTCACAAATTTAGGGGTACGCGCCACCGCCCAATTGCGGTTGCCGACAATCGTATTGATCTCACCATTGTGAGCGAGCATACGGAACGGTTGCGCCAACGGCCAACGCGGCGAGGTGTTGGTTGAAAAGCGCTGGTGAAAAACGCAGATCGCGGTTTCCAGACGCTCATCCGCCAAATCAGAAAAGAAGCGCGGCAGATCAACTGGCATCATCAACCCTTTGTAGGAAAGGATTCCGGTGCTCAGGCTGGATACGTAAAAAGACTTGTCGTCTTGCAGGCGAATTTCAGCCTTGCGACGCGCCATAAACAACTTGGAGTTAACCTGCTCGATGCTCAGATCGGGGTTGTTTACAAATAGATGGTTAAAAGTCGGTAGCGATTTCATCGCGATAGGACCGAGGCAGCTCGGATCAACCGGCACTTCGCGCCAGCCAGCGACGATCAGCCCCTGGGCAGTCAGCTCTTCCGCCACAATCGCGCGCGCCTTATCGGCAACAGCAGCATCGCGGCTGAGCATAATGGCGCCCACTCCGTAGATAGAGGTCAGCTCAACACCGCAGGCTTCTTTTGCAACTGCGCGCAAAAAGCTGTCGGGCTTTTGGATCAACAAGCCACAACCGTCACCGGTCTTACCGTCTGCGTTGATACCACCGCGGTGGGTCATGCAGGTCAGGGCTTCAATTGCCGTTTTAAGCAGACGATGGCTGGTGCTGCCCTTTAAATGGGCAATCAAACCAAAACCGCAGTTATCTTTGAACTCGTCTATCTGGTAGAGGCCAGTGGTCATAGGCTGATTCTCAACAAAAATCACTATCAAGGGATACGTGTGGGCGAAGCGCAAAGCTCATGCGAAAGCCGCGCCAAAACGCATCCCAGACAAAAAAGCCCCTGGTATCCAGAGGCTAGGCAAATGGGCGCAGGATATTACCCGCTTGGAGGGGCATTAGCAAGACAGGTGCAGGAGCGCCGGCGGTGGAATTATGAACCAATAAGGTGCAGAAAACAGCCGCTAATGCCACGTCTATGGCATCGTTTTTCGCACCTCATCAGGAGGATTTGCGCCAGCGCTCTGGCGTCAGGGTTTGCTTTACACCAAAGAGCTGCTGATCTGCAGCAGTCGCGCTGTCTTTGCACTCCCCGCGCACCCAAAGGTGGTAGCGCGAGATACTGCGATCCAATTCAAAAAAACCTTCCCGGCAAAATCCCGAACGCTCAACCACGTAGTCGGTATTGGCCAACAGGCGATCATGGGTATCGCGCCCAAGATTAACGCCTCCCTGGGCAAAGTCCCTACCTGGACTGCTGCCATTGCGCGCCACCTGAATATGACTGGGGATATGCTCTTCCGGCCAGCGCAAGCGATAGGTAAACATTTTGCTGGTGTTGGGCAAAATCTCCACCTCCAGCGTCTCCGCCATTTCGGTTGCGACGTAACTCCGCCCATTATTTGCACTGCACCCCATCAGCAACGCTACCGATACCAGCACCAGAATCGCACACCTACTCATGCAAACGCCCCAAATTAATAATTAAGATTCCACTCAACCTTTGATCACCAAGCCTGCTGTGACCCAGATTATCCGCACGAGTTCAGCGCCCCTGGCAACCAACAACCGATCAGCAAGCTCATGACTTTGACGAGTCTGCCGCTGCACCATAATGCTCCTGCAAATAGGCGTCATGTGAAGGTAGACTTTTTACCATATTAAAGATGGCGGAGCGCGCCAGCTTCAGGGTTTCGTTGATTTGACCAAAGTCGAGATTATCAACTCGCGGAGCGTATTTTTGCGGACGAATCCCCATACCTTCAAATACCGATTGCCAACTGGTACTGCGGAAGAGCTCATCATTATCGTCACGCAAAATCCCGTGCCCCTTAAACAAATCGATGCGCTCGCGCAGCGATTCGGGTAGCGTCATGGTTTTGCACCAGCGCCAAAAATCGCTGTCGTCGCGCTCGGTAGTGCAATAGTGCAACACGATAAAATCCCGCACCTCTTCAAAATCGGCTGCCATGCGGCGGTTGTATTCGCGCTGCAAACTCGGTTCGCAATCGGCGTCGGGGAAAAAACGGAGAAAGAAATCCATACCGCGCGCAATCAAATGAATCGCTGTCGATTCCAGCGGCTCAATAAACCCGCCAGACAACCCCAAGGCCAGACAATTTCCCTTCCAAAATTCTTTACGCCGCCCGCTATTAAAACTGATTAAGCGCGGATCATTAATGCGTGGCGCATCAAGATTTTTCAGCAGCGTGGTTTTGGCTTCGGCGTCGCTACAAAATTTGCTGGAATAGACATAGCCGTGGCCGGTGCCGTTGCGCAGCGGAATCCGCCAGGCCCAACCGGATTTGCGCGCAGTCGCCGTGGTATAGGGCATACGCGATCCAGCCACTTGGGTTTTGACAACGATTGCCCGGTCACAGGGTAAATAACCTGACCAATCTTCAAACTCGACGCCCAAAGCCTGCTCGATCAAAAGGGATTTAAACCCTGAGCAATCGATAAAAAAATCGCCATGAATTTTGCGCCCATCCGACAATTCCAGCGCAGCAATAAATCCATGATCGTTGCGCAGCACATTTACGCAATTGCCTTCACTACGCACGACGCCGCGCGCTTCACTGTAGCGACGCAAATAGGCCGCAACCAATTTTGAGTCCAGATGTACCGCATATCCCGCACCGCCAATTGGGGTATTCATGGCTTGTGAGGGTGGAAAAAAACGCTCTTGCGCCGCCATCACCGCGCAGGGTGAAAAGTCCTGCAAGTCATACCGCGCTCCATTCATAGTCGCCTTGAGCCAGCACTGATAAAAATCCTGGGTGCCGATGCGCTTGCCAAGCGCGCCATAGGGGTGAAAATAGGATTGGTTTTTTACGCGCCAATCAACAAATTTGATGCCCAACTTATAGCAAGCCTGAGTCTCGCGGATAAACTCCTCTTCATCGATCCCCAAGCTGGTAATCAACCGCACCACGGGCGGGATAGTCGATTCACCCACGCCGATAGAACCTATGTCTTCCGACTCAACCAATTCGATCTCGAAAAGCTCGCGCTTGAGATGCGCAGCGAGCATGGAAGCAGCTATCCAGCCAGAGGTGCCGCCGCCGAGGATGACGATTTTTTTAAGTGGATTCATACAGCTAGTCATAACGAACAAGACTCCAGAAAGTACCCGCGCGCCCCTTACCAGTTCTGTAGCGGCAGCATAGTCTGCTCCACTGCATCTGGCTCGGTAGTGAAATTCCAGTAGGCGCCGCTGCAGGATTGGATCGATTTGCGCAGCACATCAATCGCCTTGTGACGCGGAAAACTCGCGCGCCAGGCCAAGGCCAATTTACGCTGGCCGCCCGCGAGGGGCCGCGTAATCAGACGGTGTGGCGCACATAAGGCAGCGTCTGCGGCCGAGCGCGGCAATATACTCACACCCAAACCTGCCGCCACCATATAGCGCAGGGTTTCCAAACTATTGCCTTGGACCGAGTAGCGCTTGGTCGGCACGACCTCCCTCCACGCCGGATTGAGCGTCAACACCTGCTCACGCAGGCAGTGCCCATCGCCCAGTAAGAGTAGCTCGTCACGGGCGATATCGGCCGGCGCGATATCAAGGTTGCGCACCAGCGGATGCGACTGCGGCATCACCACCACCAAAGGCTCATCAAACAACTCTTGCGTCACCACATCGGACTCGCTAAACGGCAGCGACACCAGAATGGCATCCAGATCACCGTCGCGCAGCTTTTTGCGCAGGTTAGCGGTGTAATCCTCCTGCACATAGAGCGGCATCTTGGGCGCTTGCTTTTGCAAATGGGGGATGAGTTGCGGCAGAAGATAAGGTCCCATGGTAAAAATCGCTCCCAGCGCCAAAGGGGTGCTGAGCTGGTCTTTGCCGGCATCGGCGAGGAATTGTATGGCCGCCGTATTAGCAAGTAAGGCGCGCGCCTGCAAAATGATTTTTTCACCCAACGCCGTTGGTCGCACCTTGGTTTTCGTGCGCTCAAACAACTCGACACCCAGCTCATCCTCTAATTTGCGCACGGCTATGCTGAGGGTCGGCTGACTCACATGGCACCGCTCGGCCGTCCGCCCAAAATGCTGCTCTTCCGAAAGTATGACAATGTAGCGTAACTCAGTCAGGGTCATAGAAAACTCAACGGGTCATTTTGCGAAACAAGCCTTGCCACCGGGCGCACACGGTAACCCAGACCAGGAAAAACCACCAACACCAAACCGCCACCACCACTCGATTTGTCGGAAAAACTTACACAGGCAAAAAAATACGGGGTTGGCGCCGAATTTTTCTTTTATGAATCAACAAACTAGCCGAAAGGCATGTAAAATGCATACCCGCTCAGGTGGTCATACCACCTCTATCTTACTCAATGGATTTTTATCATGCGCTCATTAAAAACTCTCGCCGCTGGAATCCTGCTGGGAGCAGGCTTCGCTAGCAGCGCTTTTGCGGTACCCGTTACGATCAATCTTGCACCAAACAGCGCAGGGTATGTTTCAAGCTTCAACTACACCTCGACTGAGGCCAATGTAACCGTCACCGGCTGGTCCAATAGATCCAGCGGCAACAAAGAAATCGCCCAAGACCAAATCGCCAGATGGAATAGCCCGAGTGGCTCAGGTGTCGGTGTTGAGAACCAAAACAGCCCCCAACACGCCGTAGATAACTCCAGTGGCGATTACGATGCACTGCTGTTCTCGTTCAACAAAGTGGTTGACGTCAGCAAATTGGGAATTGGCTGGTATCAAACCGACGCCGATGTGTCAGTTCTTGCCTACACTGGCGCCTCCGCCTTCTCCGGCAGCCTGACTGGCTTCGGCAGCAATTGGGCGACATTGTTGAGCAACGGCTGGAGCGTTGTGGGTAACTACAACCGCAATGGCAAAGGCACATTCGACGTCAATCCTGCTGATGTGAAGTCGCAGTACTGGCTGGTAGGCGCCTACAACAAAGCATTCGGTGGCTCACTCTCACAAAAAAATGACTTCTTCAAGTTAAACTCAATCACCATTGAAGCAGCAAAAGTACCTGAACCAGGCACTGTATTGCTGTTTGCTCTGGGTCTTCTGGGTCTTGCAGCATCGCGTCGCCGCGCGGCTTAGTTCTCACAGAGAACGGATCTTCCAAAAAGGGCGCTTTATAGCCACTGCTGTCCCATAGTTTTAGTCATAAAGCGAGCCTCATCTGAGGTTCGCTTTTTTTATGATCCGGAGGGTCAGGCATGAGGATGCTTTTTAAGCTTCAGCGATCAAATAAATTCAATTGAATCACTCGCAGAATCCGCTGTACTGTCCAACCTGATTTCGCACT
>CAIOHY010000309.1 GCA_903858205.1 uncultured Cellvibrio sp. | reverse complement strand
TTTGCTGTATCGACACAAGCGCAGCCGCTGGGTGTTAGCTGCTAGTGTCTGCTGGTTTGCATACACCCTGTATGAATTCGCCATGACGCTGAAATTGGTTTGTGATGGTGAATGCAATATCAGGGTAGATCTACTGCTCGTTTATCCGTTATTAATTATAATTTCCGCTATCGCTTTGACCATTTATTTGAATAGTATTTTTGGTAGAAAAGCATAGGTAATCATAAAGTCATTGATGAGTAGGATTTATGGAATAGGGATTTGACTTAAGCAATAAATCGCTCTTTGGAATTGCTGGGGGCAAAACCGGATTTGTCGATATTGGCAGGCCTTTTTTTGTTAAGATTGCCCAATCCCAAGGTTTACTGTTAAAACCTTCCACCCGCGCAACGCACCAAAGCACCCCAAACATACCATGACCGATCCTTTTCAAACCGCCGCGCTCAGCGAATATCAAAAGTCCGCAGCCCAACTCGCATCGGGTAAGGATGCAAATGCCGCACTCAAAAAATCCTACGAGCGTTACGATAATCTGATTGCTAAAGCGATTGACGAATCCGACACAAAACCCGACTGCAAAGCGGGTTGCGCGTTTTGCTGTTATTACAAAGTGGAGGCGCGCGCGCACGAAATTTTGTTAATCAAGGAATACATCAACAGACATTTCAATACCGAAAAAATCGCCAGCCTCAAAACCGCATTGGAAACCAACGTATCCATTATTCGCGGCCTGACACCAGAGCAACATCTCACGACGAATTTACAATGCGCCTTGCTGGATAATAACCAATGCAGCATTTATCCAGTACGCCCATTTCGCTGCCGCAATTTTCATTCAACAGATGCCAACGCCTGCGAGCAATCCCATAGCGACCCAAGCAATATGGAAATCGCTACCGGCATGATTGAAGATGTAGCAATGTTTGCCGATGCACATACACAAGGTTTTGAAGCAGCGGCGGATCAGACCGGAAAAGATACTCGCATTTACGATTTCACCACCGCGCTATTGGAAGCCCTATGCGACGAACACACACTTAAACGCTATCAACGTGGTAAAAAGACGTTTCAACAGGCGATAGAAATTGACCTGAATTAAGAATTCGAAAAATGATCCATTGGTCCTACAGGAAGGGCTTGTAGTCTACTGCAACTGAGTTAGCACGGTTCTATTTTCGCAACAGGTTTTGACCCAGTTTCGCTGTTGATAATGGAGCCGCACAATAAACAAGCCAGTTCAAGTTTCTCAAGCCAAACCTCGCTAAAATCTTGATCCATTTCATCGGTTGTACCGAATCTATAAGTGCTTATTCCATTGGAATTTCTCACTCTAATCTCAACTAGTTTTTCCTGTCCAGTAAAACCTTTTTTTGCAACTACTGCCTGATATATGTCGGCAAGTCTAATTGACATGCTGCCAGTAAAATTATGTTGAAATTCTGCTTTATTATTAGACATGGAAATTTCAGCAATTTTTACAGCAATACCAAGTAGCGGATGAACCCTATCCCCAAGTTTTTCAGAAATTTTAAATGCAGCATCTTTTCCTACTTTTGATAGCTTAACGGATCTATAATTTTCATTAGACGCATAGAAAAACAAGTGGTCAAACCCCAGCGCAAGCATTCCTGTTAATCCGTCATCTTGGCAATTGGGTATATAAACCTCTGACGAAGCCATATAAAAATCAGACTCTAAGTCAACAGACTCAACTGCCAATACATCTTTCGACTTTCCCCTTTCAGCCTGCATATTAATTATTGCCAATGCCATATCCCGATTTTTTTTGCTATTTGATTTTAATAGCCACTTTATTTCTCTGCCAATAGCGACTAATGACTCCACGCGCGTTAATTTTTTTGCGGCCGAATAGTTATCTGCGATTTTCATAATATCGCCATTAAATATAATGCCATCAAAGAAACTCAGTAAAATTTTCCTTATAAATACGTCGCCAAAAATACTCCCTAGAAAATCTTTTGATGCTGTATAGATTATTGCGGTAGAAAGAACTACAGCCAGAAAAAGTCCAACCCGGTAATACCATGGCTCCCAATCTGATGGCCAACCCCATTCCCATGTCCCTAAGAAGGATACACAAGATGGAAGCACATAAGCCAATATTAAAAAAAGTACACCTGCGTTCAATAAATTACTTATTAACCTTTTCATTTTAGTTCCTTTGGGGTGTAGATTGTATTTTTATTAGAACACTATCGAAAGCTAAAACATGCGCACTACTTTGATTAGAAAAGTACTAGCTTGAATAACGTTTCAACCTTATAGAGAGTTCATCAAAGATGAAAGTAAATTAGACAGATACTAAAAAATCTAGATGGTTCTCAAGAAAATTCAAATTCGTAACTCTTCTCTCGTCATTCGCTAGCTAATCCAAAATAAATTGGACGCCAAATCCAAATAACTCTCATTGAGAACCTGCGATCGGTCTATTGATCAAGTCTATTAAGATAGTAGATTAACTCACCGAGAATAAATTGAGCTAATGTTAGATATTGAAATTTTTAAAGGCAATTACGGTAGCAATAGCGTCGCTGCCAATTTGCAAATCTGGTTGAATACGGTGGAAAAAGCACTGGGGCGCACGC
>CAIOHY010000308.1 GCA_903858205.1 uncultured Cellvibrio sp. | reverse complement strand
CTTGTGGCCTTGTTGCTGGCCGGCATTGCCCATCTGCTGGTCGCCATCGTGCGCGACCATAAGGACTAAGCCCCCATGCTTCGCTCAATATTCACTCGTTACACTTTGCTCATAGCCTTGGTTTTTAGCCAAGCTGCTGTCGCGGCTGATCTGCTGTCGCCAAGACAGGCGCCTGTCAAAGCATCGCTCAATGCGCCTGCACTTGCAGCGCCCTCAGTTGCACCGGTAACGCCTACTTCAAGCACCCAGCAGCTCGATTACTCAGCCAATATCAAGAGCGATGTCTTTGGGGCAAACCTATTCACCGGCGCCTTTGCCCGTGAAGGTGCCACCCAGTTCAACCCCGACTACGCCGTGGCCGTAGGTGACAAAATCCAAGTCCGCCTGTGGGGCGCGTTTGAGTTTGATGCCCCTGTCACGGTAGACGCCCAAGGCAACATTTTTTTGCCACACGCCGGGCCCGTGGCCGTGCTGGGGGTACGCAACCAGGACCTGCAGCGACTGGTCGATGCCGCCATCGGCAAGGTGTTTAAAACCAATGTTTTCAGTTATGCCAGTCTGGCGGCAGCCCAGCCCGTGCGCATTTTTGTCAGTGGTTTTGTCAATCGCCCCGGTTTGTACAGCGGCACCAGCATGGACAGCCTGCTGCACTTCCTGGACCAAGCCGGCGGCATTGACCCGGAGCGCGGCTCCTTCTTGAACGTACAGGTCAAGCGCGGCTCGCAAGTGCGCGCCACCATCAACCTGTATGAGTTTTTGCTTATCGGCACTATGCCCTTGACGCAGCTGTCTAACGGCGACGTTATTTTTGTCGAACCCCGGCAAAACACCGTACGGGTCAGCGGTTTGGCAGCCAACGCAAAGCGCTTTGAGTTCAGTAGTAAGCGCAGCACCGTGGCCGACCTCATTGCCATCACCAAGCCCAGCGCCGCTGCCACGCATGTGCGCGTGCTGCGCAATACTGGCACCATCCAAAACACTGAATACTACCCACTGCAAGACGCAGCCACTGTAGCCCTGCAAAACGGCGACGAGCTTAACTTTACCGCTGACAAAAAACTTGGCACCATCACCGTTAGGGTGGAGGGAGAACACCAAAGCCCTCAAGAATATGTACTGCCCAACGGCACCCGCATGGGCGCACTGCTGCCGCTCATCAAATACTCAGAACGCTCTGACCAAAATAACTTACAACTCTTTCGCGTCAGCGTCAAAGAGCGGCAAAAATTGCTGCTGCAAACCTCACTCAAAAGCTTAGAAACTGCGGCTCTCACCGCCCGCTCCGGCACCAGCGACGAAGCCCGCCTTCGCAAAGAAGAGGCCGAACTGTTACTGCAATGGGTTGAACGCGCTAAAGCCATAGAACCCATCGGGCAAGTAGTTATCGCTCAAAGCCAAACAAACATCCGCGACAACCTCCTGCTTGAGAACGGAGATATCCTCCGTGTCCCGACGTTTGACGGCTTGGTGCTAATCAGCGGTGAGGTGCTTTTCCCCATCAGCGTGGCGCATGACACCAGCCTCAAGTTGCACGACTACATTAACCGCGCCGGTGGTTACACCCAAAATGCCGAAACCGCCCGCTTGGTGGTAGCTCGCCGCGATGGCAGCTTTGCTCAGGTCATGGGTAAGGAAAGTTTCTTCAGCTTTGCTCCAGCAAACATAGATATACGCGGCGGTGATCAAATATTGGTCTTACCCAAGATCGATGTTAAGTCTCTTCAGGTTTGGAAAGATCTCACGCAGATAATTTATCAGATTGCTGTTAGTGCAAAGGTTGTTTTGGGTCTATAAATGAATTATTTTTTTACAAAATTTAAAATCCTATTTAGTAATTTAAGGAAAATTGTTAATTGGTGGGTATTCATCCAGCAAGTTCAAAGATTCAAAAATTTTAGTTCACAAATTTTAAAAAGAAAATCTGATTTCCCTATTGACTTTGTTGGTTATAACTGGAAAAAAAATGAGGTAATTCCTATTGCAATTTTATTTGGCTTTAATCCATGGAAGCGACAGGTAGTCAGTGCGTATCTGAATCAATATAAAACAGCATTTGTGTTTGGTAATGCATCTTTTTTTAAAGTTAAAACTAATTTTATTGATAAACTTTCAGTCGGACAAGAGATTATATTTATAGGTTGGGGATCCAAGCTTCCAATTCTAGTCAGTACTTACGTAATTTACTTAAAAATATTT
>CAIOHY010000307.1 GCA_903858205.1 uncultured Cellvibrio sp. | reverse complement strand
TCCCCATGACTTGTGCGCATACCATGGTCACTGCTTCGGGGATAACCGGATTGACTTTGCCGGGCATTATCGATGAGCCAGGTTGGAGCGGTTTTAAACTGATTTCCGCCAAACCGGCGAGCGGGCCGGAATTCATCCAGCGCAAATCGTTAGCGATTTTCATCAGGCTGACGGCGAGTGTTTTTAAGTGGCCTGAGATTGCAACCGATGTATCTTGCGCACTCATGAGTGCAAAAAAATTATCTGCAGGCTCAAACATCAATCCAGTAGCTTCACTTAAATGCGCTGCAAATTTTTCTGCAAATTCTGTGTGAGCGTTAATACCGGTTCCCACGGCGGTGCCGCCTTGTGCTAAACGCAACAATTGCGGCAGCGCCATTTGTATGCGTACATAATTACTTTCTATTTGGCTCGCCCAGCCATTTATTTCTTGTCCGAATGTTAGGGGCATAGCATCCATTAAATGGGTGCGCCCTGTTTTAACTACATCGGTCAGTGCTTCTGCTTTACCGAGTAAGCTGGTGTGTAATTCTTCTAATGCGGGAAATAATTGTTGCTTGAGTGCAAGTGTGGCACTCACGTGGATTGCACTGGGAATGGTGTCGTTACTGCTTTGGCTCATGTTTACATGGTCATTGGCATGTACTTTTTGGTCTGCCAGTTCGCTGGCGATACGGGCAATCACCTCGTTCACATTCATGTTGGTGCTAGTGCCCGAGCCGGTTTGGAATACATCTACTGGGAACTGATCCACGTACCTTCCAGCGAGTATGCTGTCGCAGGCGGCACAAATCGCCCAGGCGATGTCTTCGTCCAGCTGGCCTAATTCGCGATTGGTCAGTGCGGCGGCTTTTTTGATGTGGACTACGGCGTGAATAAAGCGCGGGGGCAGGGTAAGGTTGCTGATCGCGAAGTTGTCGAGCGCGCGCTGGGTTTGGGCGCCGTAAAGCGCGGTTTTGGGCACTTGTACCTCGCCCATGCTGTCATGCTCGGTGCGGAACTCGCTCATATCGGTCTCCTTGGCTCATGAAGTGCTGCTGACACAGGTTGTCAGATGCGGCGATTAGGCTGCGTGGTGTTCAAGTCTAACGAGTAATGGCTTCTGCTAGCCATCCTATTTAGCAATCCATCGGCAAGTTAAGTCGCTGGCTTGGGGTGCTTTTCGTTACAATCCCTTTTTTAAATTCATTATTGAGTTCTTATGTCCAAGCAATTTGTTGTAAATAGTGAGTTCGCGCCTGCGGGCGATCAACCCACTGCCATTGCTGGCCTTGTGCAAGGTATAGAGGCAGGGCTTGCGCACCAAACGCTGCTGGGTGTGACGGGATCGGGTAAGACATTTACGATTGCTAATGTGATCGCGCAGGTGCAGCGCCCAACCCTGATCATGGCACACAACAAAACCCTGGCGGCGCAGCTTTACGGTGAGTTCAAAGAATTTTTCCCTAACAACGCCGTGGAATATTTCGTTTCCTACTACGACTATTATCAGCCCGAAGCCTATGTGCCTTCGTCTGACACGTTCATTGAAAAAGATTCAGCGGTAAACGAGCACATTGAACAAATGCGTTTGTCGGCCACTAAAGCACTGTTGGAACGCAAAGATGCCATTATTATCGCCTCGGTTTCTGCGATCTATGGTTTGGGTGATCCTGAAGCCTACATGAAAATGTTGTTGCACATTGTGCGCGGCGACAAAATCGATCAGCGCCAAATTCTACGTCGCCTCGCTGAATTGCAATACACACGCAACGATATGGAATTTTCCCGCGCGACCTATCGCGTGCGCGGCGATGTGATTGATATCTATCCCGCTGATTCGGATATTGAAGCGGTGCGTATTGAATTGTTTGATGATGAAGTCGATCAGATTTCAATTTTTGATCCACTCACCGGTGAAGTGTTGCAAAAGGTTCCGCGTTTTACCGTCTATCCAAAATCCCACTATGTAACGCCGCGTGAACAAATTTTGGAAGCGATTGAGAATATTAAAGAAGAGTTGCGCACGCGTTTGGAATACTTGCGCGAAAATAACAAGCTTGTTGAAGCGCAGCGCTTGGAGCAGCGCACCCGCTACGATCTGGAAATGATGCAAGAATTAGGTTATTGCAACGGCATCGAAAACTATTCCCGATATTTATCTGGCCGCAACTCCGGCGAAGCGCCTCCGACCTTATTTGATTATTTACCACCGGAAGCTTTACTAGTTATCGATGAAAGCCACGTGACGATTCCGCAAATCGGCGCCATGTACAAAGGCGACCGCTCGCGCAAAGAAACGCTGGTTGAATACGGTTTTCGTTTACCATCCGCATTGGATAACCGCCCAATGCGTTTTGATGAGTGGGAGCGCATCGCCCCACAAATGATTATGGTTTCGGCAACGCCCGGAAAATACGAAGCCGAGAATCAAGGGCAAGTAGTTGAGCAGGTTGTGCGGCCGACGGGATTGATCGATCCTGAAATTGAAATTCGCCCAGCAACCACGCAAGTGGATGATGTGCTCTCTGAAATTCGTTTGCGTGTTGAAAAAGGTGAGCGTGTTTTAATTACTGTACTCACCAAACGCATGGCAGAAGATCTTACAGAATACCTTGCGGAACACGGCGTTCGTGTGCGCTATTTGCATTCAGATATCGATACGGTAGAACGCATCGAAATTATTCGTGATTTACGATTAGGCCAATTTGATGTGCTAGTCGGCATCAACTTGTTGCGCGAAGGTTTGGATATTCCCGAAGTATCTTTGGTCGCAATTCTTGACGCGGATAAAGAAGGTTTTCTGCGTTCCGATCGCTCGCTCATCCAAACCATCGGCCGCGCCGCGCGTAACGTTAACGGTAAAGCTATTCTCTATGCTGACCGTATTACCGGCTCCATGGCGCGCGCCATCGAAGAAACCGATCGCCGCCGCGAAAAACAAGTTGCCCACAATCTCAAAAACGGTATTACTCCTAAAGGCATCAACAAAAGCATCGCCGATATTCTTGAAGGCTCAGTCGCCCCCGGTTCCGGCGGCCGCAGCGCACGCAATAAAGCCATGGCTATCGCAGAACGCTCAGGTAAATATACTGTTGATGTGAACCCAAAAGACATTTGGAAAACCATCGAGCTAATGGAAAAACAAATGTTCCAAGCCGCGAAAGATTTGGAATTTGAAGTCGCGGCTAAACTGCGCGATGAGATTGAGAAGTTGAAGAAAAAGGCGATTTGATTGGCGATGATAGGTTTCGTAGGGGTGCAATTTATTGCGCCCAATGATTTTAACTGTGTAATCTGGTGTCTGGTTGAGAATATTCGGGTTCAATAAATTGAACCCCTACGGAATTACAAAATGTTTAAATATTTGCTCCCCATTATCTTCCCCTCTTGGCGCTTCTTCAGCAGCATAGGTCCATCGCCGCGTATTGAGGTGGGTTTTGTTGCGGATAAAAACTCCGAGCCGCAAGAGTGGTTACCGTTTCGCGCTTTACCACAAAGTATCAACTTTCCTCTGGGTTTACAGCGATTGTTTCATAATCCTTTGTGGAATGAACGTTTGTATATCAACACTTGTGCGGAACATTTGTTTGAAGGCCATTCGGAGTTTCGTGAGCGGGAAATTGGGCAGCGATTGGTGGTGGCTGTTTTAAATAGAGAAATAGTTGCCGATGATGAATTTCATTATTTGGTGTTCCGGATTCGCGCGTTGGAGTCTGAAACGGGGCAGGTGCGTGATGAGGTTGTGTTTATATCCAAGCCGTTTGCATTGGTAGATATAGGTGGTGCGCAATGACGCTTGAGCTTGCAGTTCGATTGGCCGAGATTATTTTAGGCTTTGCCATTTTCCAGCAAAGTTTGGAGTTTATGCGCGGACAACAGCTAGAAAAAACACTCGGCATTGTTCGCGCTGTATTAGCAGTTTTATTGATGTTGGGACTGCAGCCATTGTTGGTTGAATCCGCCTTGCTGGTGACAGCGGTGATATTAATCAGGCGATTCCAAGGCCCATATAATGGTGGAAGCGATACTATGACATTGCTGGTGCTGTTGTGTTTATGGTTATCACATGTGGCGCCGACCCGTTATTGGCAAGAAATTGCGTTAGGTTATTTAGCGGTTCAATTAACACTTTCCTATTTTCAATCCGGTTGGGTGAAAGTCGTGAATCCGGATTGGCGCAGTGGCAGTGCATTACAGAAGGTGTTTGCATTGAGTGCTTATCCGGTAAGTGAGAATGCACGCTTGTGGGCGGTGCGGCCGCAGCTCATGTTTTTTATCTCGTGGGCGGTGATAGGTTTTGAGTTGATATTTCCCTTGGCATTGTTTAATCAAACATTGCTCATAGTTGCGCTCGGCATTGCGGCGTTATTTCATTTGGCAAATGCCTGTTTGTTTGGTTTGAATCGTTTTTTCTGGATTTGGCCTGCGGCGTTTCCGGTGATTGTTTGGTTTCAAGGGCGATTGATGAACGCGTTTTAATTTACGCTTGTTCTTGGCTGAATATTCATCGTTATCCCCGCAGCGCGAGTATGACGATTACCTATTTTCATGGGCGGGTCGTTACAACGTAATTCGCTTTCCTTCTTTTGCCGCTTTAAAAATGGCTTCCAGAATCACAATATCTTTCATGCCTTCTTCACCGGGAACAATAATCGGCGATTTGTTTAAAATCGCGAGTGCATCATTATCCATTTGCCGTGCTTGTTGATTGGCGGTGGATACTGTGAGTTGAATGCCGTCGCTGGTATTGCCTTGTACGCCGGAATAAGATTGGAATGGATTTAACTCATACCAACCTTTTTCACAATCGGCGCGCAATAGATTCATGGAGCGCGCATAACTTGTCGCACATTTTGCGCGCGCACCGCTGGCAAACTCCAATTCAAATTCTGTTGTCTCATCAACATTTTTATAAAGCTCTCGCGTCGTTTCCATTTTTGCGGTAACTGCGATGGGCTCTTCGCCAGCGGTGTAGCGCGCGGCATTGAGCGGATAGACACCCATATCGTACATGGCACCACCGCCGAGTTTAGGGTCAGCGCGCCAGCTGTATCCCGCATTACCACTGTTGTAGCCCGCTTCAGCGGTAATGGTTTGGATTTTTCCGTAAGGTTTTTCTTTGGCGAATTGCATAACTCGTTGTGTATTAGGTTCGTGCTGCATGCGATAACCAATCGTTAATTGGACTTTATTTTTTTTGCATACATCAATCATTGCTTGGCATTCGTTTTCATTCATCGCCATGGGCTTTTCGCACCAGACATGTTTGCCTGCGTTGGCGGCAATCTCAGTAAATTTTTTGTGCGTACCGGTGGGCGTGACAACATAAACAACATCAATATCCGGGTTATTGGCCAATTCATGCATGTTACTGTAGTTGTAGATGTTGTAATCCATCAGCCCATATTGTTTTTGCCACACGGGAATTTTTTCTGGTGAGCCAGTCACTATGCCGGCGAGATGACAATGTTGCGTGAGTTGCAACGCGGGCGCGAGCAGGTCGCGGCTATAGTACCCAAGCCCCACAAGCGCCACACCAACACGTTTATTCGGCGCAGAGCTGGCAAATAACGGCGCCGAATTGGCAGCGATACCGAGCGTCGCTAGCGCTTTAAGCAGTTCTCGGCGATTTAGTTGAGCCATTGATGTATCTCCAAGCGTGTGTACTTACTTAGTTGTAAGCCCCATTACCCGAGTGCGCAAACAACTAAACAAAAAATTACTCAGCCTTAAAAATCTCAAATATCAATGACCGGCTTGGGTGCTCAGGCTGCAGAGGGGCGCCCATCACTGGTAGAATGCACGACTTTCCAGGATCTACCTGATCCCGATCCCAATTGTGGCGCTCTCTATGCAAATTCCTCCTTCTTCAAGTTCCAAACAAACCGCCTCCGCTGCTCAGTATGAAGATTCTCGCTTGGTTCCGCTCTGGCGTGCATGGTTAGAAGTGGCGGGCAGTATGCCGCTGGATAAATGGTTGAAAAATACCGTGCGCCAATATGCTCACTCAGGGCCGACCTCAATGCCTGAGTATGATGAGATTAAAAAGCACAACAAATTCAAAGCCCCTAAAACCTTTGCGCCTAATGCCGAACCTGAAGCTGTCGAAAGTGCTTCTCTTAGCCTGGCGATGTTTTCTGCGCTGCACTTCCAACAATTAGCAACGGCTTTGGAGTTTGCTTATCGCAATCAGGAAGCGGCGATTGATTGGTTGCAGTGGGATCTGGAATGGCACCATCGGGATATCCAAGCCATAGTGCCAGTGTCGTTTTGGTACTGGATTCAGTTGCGCGTGAACGGTGATCAACCGAAAAAAAATCAGGCACAATTGCGTGATGCTGAAGAGCGACGCAAATTTTTTAACCAATTTTCTGCGCAGGCAACGCCCGAGAATTTTCACATCTATCTATTGTGGTATGGCCTGCGTCCACAGTGGGCAGATTTATTAAACGCGCGCAAAGTAACAAGTAATTGGGACGATAAAACCCTGCAACACTTTATCCAGCAGCAAGTCACTACGCCGCCACTTTGGTTGCGCGTGCAAAAAAATGCGGATGTGGTTGATGTATGCGATAGCTTGCAACGTCAAGGTGTGAAAGCACAGCTTGATGAGCAACAGCGATTGTTCGCTCGCGGTGGAGTGGGCGTTCATTCAACAGAAGAATACAAAACCGGCGCCGTTGAAATTCAAGATATTGCCAGCCAACAAATCGCCTTAACAGTTGCAGCAAAACCCGGACAAAAAGTGTGGGATGCCTGCGCTGGAGCTGGTGGGAAAACGCTTGCGATTGCTGCGAAAATGAATAACAAAGGTGCGTTGGTTGCAACCGATTTACATGAATACAAATTGGATGAATTGAAACGCCGTGTGAAACGCGCTGATGTTTTTAATGTGCGCGCCTTTACCTGGACGGGTTTGGAGCCGTTGCGTTTACCGAAAGAAATTGCACAGCAACGCGGGTTTGATTGGGTGTTGATTGACGCACCTTGCAGCTCCGCTGGAACCTGGCGCCGCAACCCGGATGCGCGCTGGCGCTTTGATGCTAATGACACTAACGAATTAATACAGTTGCAGCAACAACTGCTCACCAATGCCGCACCAGCGGTAAGGGCAGGCGGGCATTTGGTTTATGCAACTTGTAGTTGGCAGGTCAGTGAAAACGAACAGCAAATTGAATGGTTTGTGCAACAGCATCCGGACTTCAGTGTGCAATCCCAGCGCATTTTAGGTGTGCCGGAATTGGACTCGGATACTATGTTTGTGGCGGTATTGGTTCGCGCTAATTCATAACACAATCTGGTCGTGATGGATGGGTGGTGTGAATTATTGTAATTCCATCACAACACGGAAGCCCAAATGTGCATCAAAGATCTCGCTGCGGTGATAGTCGCGAATATGGTTGGCAAGGCGCTCCGCGTTATCTTTTGCGGAGCCGCCGCGCACGACGCGTGAGCTACAGTTTTTTACCACCATCGCTTGGCCGTTTTTGGGATGCAGTGTGTAGTTCTCGGTAAAGCAATCTTCTACCCATTCAGCAACGTTTCCAGCGGTATCGTAAACGCCAAAACCATTTGCTGGATAACTGCCGACAGGAGCGGTTTTCGCACCGAATAAACCGGAAAATTTACTGTTACAACCACGGCGACAATTTGCGCGGCCACTCGCTTCTTTTAAATCATCGCCCCACCAAAATAATGAATTAGTTTCTGCGCGTGCCACATATTCCCATTCCGACTCGGTAGGTAAACGGTAGTGTTTACCCGTGGTTTCGCTCAACCAGCTGACGTAGGCGCGGGCGTCTTCAAAGCTCACATTGATCACCGGGCGATTGCCGCGACCCCAACGATTATCACTCGGTAAAGCACGATTCGTTGCCTGAGCGAACATATCGTAATCGTCAAAGGTGATTTCGTATTTGCTCATCGCGAAGGCTTTGCTGATCGTGACTTTATGTACGGGCATAGCGAGCGAGTCATCTTTATTGCCCATGATAAAACTACCGGTTGGAATGCTTATCATCTCCGGGCCGCTGCTTTTAATCGACGCAACCAGTTGGCTGCTTAGTTCATCGCCTGGCGCGATACTTTCCGTTAATGAAAATGACGGCATGAGATCCTGATCGATAATCTCGATCCAAGTGCGTTGCGTGTCGTATCCGGTTTGGCTGACTTCAATATGGTAGCGACCTGCAGGCAGCTGGATGCCCGGTTGATAGCGGTCAGGAATATTTAATATGCGTACTCGCGCTTCTGTCGGTGAGGTTTTTACCCTTAGCGCATAGGTGATGAGGGGGGTACTGCTGGACGACTCTTCGCTAATTGTTGCATCACTACTGCTTGATACGGCGGTAGCCATATCAACCTGTGCCAGTGTTGCTTCACTCATTGAGGAGGCCGTTGCGAATTCTTGCGTTACATTCATCGCACTTGTTGTTGCAGTCTGTGTAATCACATTTGCAATCGATGAATTATTAGCTTGTGTACTGGTTGATTGAGCGGTGCTCACCACTGTGGGTTTTGACGGAATTGTTTTGGGTAAGGTAATAAAAAAATCTGCCGTCGCCAATGCCAGCTTGCCCGCAGTTGATGGGTGTGAATTAACGGGAACGGCCTTGGCATACCAAATACTGAATCCACACCAGCCAAACAAAACAAGGCTTGCAGCAATACCCAGTTTGGCCAGCGCTGCATTTTTTTTACTAAAGGCGTTGTGAACTTGCGTTTCAATTTCTGCGCGCACTGTTAGCGCTGGCGAATGCTGCGCATTAAAAAATATTTCAGTGATTTTTGTTGGCGGACGAAAATAAAATCCCCGGTTTGGGTTCCACCGCAGAGCACGCGCTTTGTTCCAGCGCCAGCGAACAGCGTTGTAAGTTGCAGATACCAGCGCTTTGGCTAGATTAACCACTGTTAAATCGGCCGGATGTGTTGCAGTAGTGGTGGGGGCGCGATAGGTTTTTTCTAAATCATCGATTGCGCCAATCAAATCGCGACCGCGTTGAAAGCGTTGCTCAGGATCTTTGGCTAATAATTTTTCCAGAATTTTCTGGTACGCCAAATATTGCATGGGCAGTTTGGGAATGGGCGCACTGATATGTTTGAGTGCGATGGTAACGGCTTCGTCGCCTTGGTAGGGGAGTGTGCCGGTGAGCATTTCATAAAACACGATGCCCAAACTGTAAAGATCAGAGCGACCATCGACACTATTGCCTTTGGTTTGTTCGGGGCTCATGTAGTGCGGTGTGCCGACCACGGTGCCCACATGGGTCATACGTGAGTTGGCGGCCAGACCGCGTGCAACGCCAAAATCTGAGAGCACGGCAGAATTATCGGCACGGAATAAAATATTTTCCGGTTTAATATCGCGATGGATGTAACCCTTTTCGTGTGCGTGATCGAGAGCACTGGCAATTTCGCGGGTTATACGCAGCACTTCT
>CAIOHY010000306.1 GCA_903858205.1 uncultured Cellvibrio sp. | reverse complement strand
CCGCGATAATCTGGCCCGGTTACCGCGCCCACACCTAAACCCAATTCCCATTTTTTATCGGTATCTTCCTGCGCATTGCTGATATTGCTAATACCGGTGAGCAGGATCGATGTAACGGTGAGCTTCCATAAGTAATGTAAATTCATAAAAAATGATCTAATCCAATAGTGCGCTTAGCCCTTATCGGTGGGCGACTTGAGCCGATTTTACTGGTATTCTGCCGCCATTATCCACGCAATTATTTATCCCATCGAGACTCCTGTGACTACCACTGCTTTTTCATCTTTACCGCTCAGCGCCGATATGCTCGCCAACCTTGAATCTCTCGGTTATAGCGAGATGACTCCCATTCAAGCGCAAAGCTTGCCATTAGTTTTGCAAGGGCAAGATATTATTGCAAAGGCAAAAACCGGTAGCGGAAAAACCGCCGCTTTCGGGATTGCGTTGTTGGAAAAATTAAATGTGCGGTTTTTTGGTGTGCAGGCCTTAGTGCTTTGCCCAACGCGTGAATTGGCTGATCAAGTTGCAAAAGAAATTCGTCGCCTTGCACGCTTAACCCATAACGTAAAAGTGTTAACGCTTTGTGGCGGTGTTTCGATTGGCCCGCAAATCGGCTCGCTTGAACGCGGTGCGCACATTGTTGTGGGAACGCCTGGGCGCATTGTCGATCACATCGCCAAAGGAACATTAAAACTCGATAGCGTTAATCAGTTAGTTCTGGATGAAGCCGATCGTATGTTAGAGATGGGTTTTTCAGAAGACATCGATAAGGTGTTGGATGCCTGCAACACAGATCGCCAAACATTATTGTTTTCTGCTACTTATCCTGACGATATTAAAAAAATCAGTGCGCGTTGCCAGCGCGATCCGCAAATGGTCAGTGTGGAAGCTATTCACTCTGAAACCAATATCGAACAACACTTTTATGAATTACGTGCTGACGACGACATTTATCCGGCAGTATTAACTGTGCTTGCGCATTTCCAACCAGAAACGTCTATCGCATTTTGCAATACCAAAATTGCTTGCGATGAGTTGTTGGATTATTTGCGCGATCAAGGTGTGAATGCCTTGGCATTACATGGTGATTTGGAACAAAAAGAGCGCGACCAAGTATTAGTGCGTTTTTCCAATAGAAGTTGCTCTGTATTGATTGCCACTGATGTTGCCGCGCGCGGCATTGACATCAAAGGCTTGGATGCCGTAATTAATGTGGATTTGGCGCGCGACAGTGAAGTACATGTGCATCGCATTGGTCGTACCGGTCGCGCGGGTGAATCGGGTTTGGCGTTGAATTTAGTTGTGCAAAAAGAAGTGCATAAAATCAATCGCCTCGAAGACTATATGAAACAGACGATTGCACTGGAACCTTTACCGCAATCCGATAAAAAGTCCCTTCCTTTACCGACCATGGTGACATTGCATATTGATGGCGGCAAAAAAGATAAATTGCGCCCCGGCGATATTATTGGCGCTTTAACCAAAGACGCAGGTTTGCCTTTTGAAAAAATCGGCAAAATCGATATGTTTGATTTTTCGGCTTATGTCGCAGTGGATAACAGTATTGCGCGCGCCGCATTAAAACAATTGTCGGATGGAAAATTGAAAGGCAGGAAGTTTCGCGCAAGACGCCTTTGATAATTTTCAGTTTGAAAAATTAGGTAAATTCGTTCGTCAATTTTCTCACCTTAATAGTATTAATGTAGTTAAAAACACATAGGGTTGGAGTCCGGCGCAGTCTTTGAGACCGTCTGAGACATGGATGTCGAAGATGAGCCTACAGGGACGTATTTACGGCGTGTCTCAAAGAGTGTGTCGGAGTGCGACCCGGTCTTCCCAGATAAGTAACTCCAAAAAATAACAAATAGATAATAGGAAAATCCATGGCCATAGCAGCAGTCGTCATAGCAATCCTGATTCTGGTTGTGCTGATCACCGGATTAAAACTCAATCCGTTTCTCGCCTTTTTGGTTTCGGCCATATCCGCCGCGATAATGCTCGGCATTCCGCTCGATAAAATTCCCGCAACGATTGAAGCAGGAATCGGCGCGATGTTGGGCTCGCTTGCAATTATTTTATGCCTTGGTGCCATGTTCGGAAAACTCGTTGCAGAGTCCGGCGCGGCACAACAAATCAGCCGCAGCCTAATGAATTGGTGCGGGCCAAAATATATTACCTGGGCGTTGATGCTCACCGGTTTTATTGTCGGAATTCCATTGTTTTACAATGTCGGATTTGTCTTGTTGGTGCCGCTCGTCTTTTCAGTGATGTATCAAACAAAATTGCCCGCCGTGTATTTAGGCATTCCGTTGCTCGCTGCGCTCTCTGTCACCCACGGTTTTCTTCCGCCCCATCCATCACCTGTTGCATTGATTCCGCAGTTCGGTGCAAGTATGGGTACCACATTGTTTTATGGAATCCTGGTCGCCATTCCCACCATGATTGTCGCGGGCCCACTTTTTTCTGCGCGTTTGAAATCCATTCAAAGCACACCACTTGCTACCTTCAAGCCAACCGATTTACCTGAGAGTGAATTACCTGGCGTGGCCAATAGTTTTTTTACTGCATTGCTGCCTGTGCTTTTAATCGCGCTAAGCAGTATTGCCGTTTATACCTTGCCCACTGCGGTTGCAGAAACCCCGTTAGTCAAACTCCTTAGTAATTCAATGATAGTGCTGATGATTGCACTTGCTGTGGCGACAGTGACTTTGGGGCTAACGCGCGGCATGAGTATTGGTAAAGTGATGAATGTGTACAGCGACTCAATTAAAGATATCGCCGTTATTTTATTGATCGTCGCTGGTGCCGGGGCATTAAAACAAGTGATGGTCGTGAGCGGAGTGAGCGATCAGTTGGCGCACTCGCTGGAAAATATTGCACTCAATCCTTTGATATTGGCCTGGCTGATTGCAACCGTTATTCGCATCGCTTTAGGTTCAGCGACAGTTGCAGGTTTAACGGCGGCGGGAATTGTTGCGCCAATTATTCCGCTGACCGGAGCTGATCCAAATTTAATGGTATTGGCCATTGGCGCCGGTAGTTTGATGTGCTCCCATGTCAACGATTCCGGTTTTTGGATGTATAAGGAATATTTTAATTTGAGTTTAAAAGATACCTTTAAATCCTGGTCGCTGATGGAAACGATTATTGGTGTGATGGGATTAATCGGGGTGTTGGTTTTGGATGTTTTTGTTTGAGGTTTGCTGCATTAAAATAAAACGCCCGACCTGACAGATCGGGCGTTTTTCCAACCTACAGACACATGAATAAAATTAATGAAGCACATTGCCGCCCAATAATTTGCGTACTTCATCCGCTGCAAAATGGTAATGCTGGTTGCAGAACTGGCAGTCGATATCAATGCTGCCTTTCTCGATGAGCAATGATTCAACCTCGTCATTGCCAATGGCTAAGAGTGCATTAGCGCTGCGCTCACGCGAACAACTACAAGCGAAGCGCAAGGCGTTTGGTTCGTACAAGCGCAGCGGTTGTTCGTTGAATAATCGATACAACACAGTGGCATGGTCCAGCTCCAATAATTCCTCCGCCTTAATTGTGTCAGCCAGAGTGATGATGGTTTCCCATTTATCCTGATTGTCTTCTTCATTGGTGATTAATTGTTGCGGTAACGCTTGAATTAAAAAACCGGTTGCAATCTCGTTGTTTGCCGCAAACCACAAACGCGTTGACAGTTGTTCTGATTGATAAAAATAGTGCTCCAAACAGCCTGCAAGATTTTCTGCATCCATGGGAACTATGCCTTGATGGCGTTCGAGCGTGCCGCCGAAGTTTTCACTGCGCTGCGGCTCAATAGTGATAACCAAAATGCCGTTGCCCAATAGCTGTTGCAAACTGCCGTGATTGGCTAACTCATCGCTAAGTTCTCTGTTGGGATTAACGCGCACTATGCCGCGCAAATCATTGTGGTGATTGCACTCAGCCATAATGGTGCTAACGGGGCCATCACCGCGCGCTTGCAGAATAATTTTTCCATCAAACTTTAAGGTGCTGGATAACAATCCCACTGCTGCCAAAAATTCTCCGAGTAAACGGCGAATAGCAGGCACTTGCGGATTGTGGCTTAACACTTCGCGGTAGCTATCACTCAGCGTGACTATCTCACCGCGAATATCGCAGTCATCAAATAAAAAACGGTGCAGTAAATCATTGCTTGGCATATATCTATCTCATTAAAAAGCCGTTATCTCATTAACAATTAATTGTCGTCGCCCAGCAAATTAATGCGCTGAAAGCGGTGAATATGGCGGCGGTCTTTTTTGCTGGGGCGCTGGTTACTGATGATGTAACTGCCTAGGCCGGCTTTGCGTTCAGCAGCGCGTTTTTCGCGCAGGGTTTTACTCTCTTCAGTTTCTTCGTACAACAGTGCTGCTTCCGGTGCGCCACGGCGCTGAGCAGATAAGGCTTTTACTACAACAATTTTTTCATCCAGATCCTGACGAATCGTTAACACTAAACCTACAGTCACTTCTTTGCTGGGTTTGATGCGCTGGCCATCGCAATGAATCTTGCCGCCGTCGATTGCCTGTTTGGAAAGGCTGCGGGTTTTAAAAAAGCGCGCGGCCCACAACCATTTGTCGATGCGAATTTTATCGTCGTCATCGTCGTGTTCGTGTTGTTTACTCATGGACGTGTTTGCTCATGTATTTACTTGCTCAAAATTCCTATGCCGGAGGCATGATTTCATCAAAATGGTGGATCGCAGGGTATTGCTCCATACGCCGTTCAATTTTGCTATCGGGTTGATGAATACCCAGCAAATGTTTAATGCCAAAGGTTTTGGCTGAATCGAGGATGCGTACAGTGTCATCGATAAATAAGGTACGCTCAGGATCAAACTTTTCGCGTGCTTGCAATTCCTGCCAAAATTTTTGTGATTCTTTTGGCTCATTAAATTCATGTGACGAAATAATCACATCCAGCCACTGATCGATTTGGGTTACTTGCATTTTGAGCGATAAGCTTTGCGGATGCGCATTCGTCACCAGCAATACCTTTTTGCCGCTTGCACGCAAACGCTGTAAAAATTCGCCAACTTGGGGGCGAACCTGGATTTTGTGTTTCACTTCTTCTTTTAAGCTGACGATATCAACATCCAATGCCTTGGACCAAAACTCCAGGCAATACCATTGCAGTGTGCCTTCGTGTTTGTGGATATCCGTATTTAATTTTTGGTGTGCGGCAGCCAGATCGACGTTGTGAATTTGCGCGTAGCGCTGGGGCAGGTGATCCAACCAAAAATAATTATCGAAGTGTAGATCCAACAAGGTACCATCCATATCCAGCATGACAGTATCTATTAAGTCCCAATTGATCATAAAATTGTCTCACCACATTCTGCGAACTTCACTCGACCTATGCCGACCAAGCCCAGTATTTTGAAGCGCGCCACAGTAGCGCGCAGCCGATTATTCCGTGCCGATGAAATTCATCTGCGTTTTAGCAACGGTGAAGAGCGCACCTACGAGAAGCTCTGTTCCGGGGGGCCGGGGGCGGTGCTTATTGTACCCTTGCTCGACGAAAATACGGTGCTTTTGGTGCGCGAATATGCGGCCGGTATTGAGGATTACCACCTTGCACTCCCTAAAGGTGCAATCGACCAAGGCGAAACCTTGCTCGCGGCAGCCAACCGCGAATTGAAGGAGGAGGTGGGTTATGGTGCGCGCAAACTGCAATTTCTCAAGCGTATCAATCTCTCGCCCGCCTACATGGAGCACGGGATTAATGTGGTGATCGCCTGGGATCTCTACCCTGAGCGTTTGGAGGGGGATGAACCCGAACCCATCGAAGTGGTGCCTTATCCTTTATCGGATTTACTGCAATTGATTGCCCGCGCCGATGTGTGCGAAGGGCGCAGTATCGCCGCGCTCTTTATGGTGCGTGAATGGTTGGCGGGCAATTATCCCGCGCCTGAGCCAATGTTGGATTTGTCCTCAACACTGGATGCCAGGCATGACTAATCATCCCATCACCCCCGAATTGATTGAACAGCTGGTCGATCTAAGCCGCCGCGCCGGTGCGGCGATCATGGCGATCTATAACAACAAAGACAGCTACAACATCGAACACAAGACCGATGAATCACCGCTGACAGCGGCGGATTTAGCCGCACACCGGTTGATCAGCGCAGAATTGCCCGGGCTTTTGTCCGTGCCGATTATCTCGGAAGAGGCCGAGGTGCCCCGATTCGTTGAGCGTCTTTTGTGGGATCGCTATTGGCTAGTTGATCCGCTCGATGGCACCAAAGAGTTTATTGCCGGTAATGGCCAGTTCACCGTCAATATCGCACTGATTCAAGGTGGTCGGGCGATTTTGGGTGTCGTGCATGTGCCTGCCTCCGATGTGACCTACCTTGGGGTGCTGGAGGCGCGCGCTTCCTGCAATCTGGGCGCGTTTAAATATTCCGCTGGCACTAATCCCCAGTCTATCGCCGTGCGCTCGCTCCCTGATCGGTTTTCGCAGAAGTGTTCACTCACTGTACTGCTCAGTCATCGTCATGGCACTCATGCGAACATCGCCCTCATGGAAACGCTTGCGCGCAATTGGCCGGGCAGCATAGAGACGACTAATGCCGGCAGTTCACTCAAGTTTTGTGTGATCGCGGAAGGGCTTGCGGATTTTTATCCGCGCCTCGCCCCCACGTCCGAGTGGGATACAGCTGCAGCTCAGGCCGTATTGGAGGCGGCGGGTGGGCGAGTGGTTCGTGTGCATCCCGCATTACCCGCGCTGGTTTATAACACCTCGGATGATCTACTCAATCCGCATTTTTATGCGTTGGGCGATAAAAATTTCGATTGGGCAACACTGTTAGCGGCTGATGAGGCGGCTAGCTGACCGTGTTCGATTTTGGGTGCCGCACCCTAAAAGTTCATTGGCCGGGTTGATGGTTTTATAACCAAATGCCCGGGGTGTCGAGAATAAAATATTATAAGTTCGCGGTGGTGAATTGTTGCGCTTCTGGGCTAGTCTTCAAAGGTCAGGGGGCTAGAGATCAAATAGTGTGTTTTTATCTTGCTACTCCCTGCTAGTGCCGTGCGATTCCACTGCACGGCATTCAGTATTTTTATTCTTAGGGAGTTTTATTAATGAGAAGAGAAAGCAAGAATTTAAAGGCCGACCTCAATACCCGCCGCTCTGATCTTCTACGTGATAAGTTGTTGCGTGAAATTTCCGACTACGAACGTCATCTCGCTGAGCTGAAATTGAATGGCTCGCATGTGAATTTTACGATGATCCAAACCTACAAAGAATTAATCAGTGCGCGCCAAGCCATGTTGAAACGACTGCCCGTGCACTATTAACTGCTTGCTAGTCTCCTCCTGAGCATCAGTATTCTGCCTTCTGGCAGAATACTGATGCTTGGCATATCACTCCTCCGGTAAATACACTTACTTGCGCGTTCTTTAGCGGATGTAGCTCTTGCTCCATCATGGGCGATTAGCGGCAGCCAACACTTTTTGCATGTTGCAAAAATCATAGGTCTCTATTTGTCGACTTTTATTCATTTGGCGCAGCTTTTTAGGCGCGATCAATAAAAATGCATTGACTTG
>CAIOHY010000305.1 GCA_903858205.1 uncultured Cellvibrio sp. | reverse complement strand
CTTCATTACCTTTTACCTCGGCGTAAATATTGGGTTTGATGCCGAGTGAATCGAACCAGATGTTTAATCGCTCGCGCGCCAAGCCTTCTTCCGGAATGATCACGGGAATGTCATCCCATTCTTTGCTGTGCCAATCGTCCTCGTTTGCGGTGATAAAAATCAGCGGCGAACTATTGATAGGTTTGAAGCTGATACCTGCGGGCAATTTGTCCGGTTTAGCGGCGATGGCGATGTCTTCATCGCCCGCAAGAATGCGCTCGATCGACTGCGCGGGGTCGCCGGTGTGGAGTTTTATCGCAATGCCAGGATGTTTAACGCGGAACTCGGTGAGGATTTCATACAGGAAACTGTAGCTTGCCGTCACCGAACAATAAATGCTGAGTTGGCCGCGCAGTTGATCGGCCTGCGCCAGTAGCGATTCCTGATAGGTCCCCCATTGCTGGATGACTTCTTTCGCGAACCCGAGAAACTGTTCACCTTCGTGGGTGAGAGTCACCGAACGGTTGTCGCGTACAAAGAGGCTCGCGCCCAGATCGTCCTCCAGCTGCTTAATGTTGCGGCTCAGTGTTGACGGGCTCACATGGCTGGCATTGGCGGCGCGACCAAAATGCAGGCTACTTGCGAGATTGCAAAACAGTCGGAGTTTAGTGATATCCATGATCGGCGACTAATAACCTTGTTGCATAAACTGAAATATTGAATTGCGAATATATCATTTTACGCGATGCGGGTGTTTCTCTACACTGGCGGCCTTTTGTCCAGGTCGCCTTGTGATTTCTCATCATCAGGCGGTAATCATCTCAACAGGAGTCTGTTATGCACGTTTATTACGATAAAGATGCCGATCTTTCTATTATCCAAGGCAAAAAAGTAGCCATCATTGGTTACGGTTCTCAAGGTCACGCACACGCGTGCAACCTGAAAGATTCAGGTGTTGATGTGGTTGTTGGCCTGCGCGCTGGCTCTGCCACCGTTAAGAAGGCCGAAGCTCACGGCCTGAAAGTGACTGACGTTGCGACTGCTGTTAAGTCTGCTGACGTGGTAATGATCCTGACTCCGGACGAGTTCCAATCAAAACTCTATAAAGAAGAGATCGAGCCAAACATCAAGCAAGGCGCTACCTTGGCCTTCGCTCACGGTTTTGCGATTCACTACAACCAAGTAGTGCCACGCAAAGATTTGGACGTAATCATGATCGCGCCAAAAGCGCCAGGTCACACTGTGCGTTCTGAATTTGTTCGCGGCGGCGGTGTTCCCGATTTGATCGCGGTATTCCAAAACGCTTCTGGTAAGGCGAAAGATACAGCTCTGTCGTACGCATCAGGCGTAGGCGGCGGCCGTACCGGTATTATCGAAACCACTTTCAAAGACGAAACCGAAACCGACCTGTTCGGTGAGCAAGCAGTTCTGTGCGGCGGTGCGGTTGAGTTGGTAAAAATGGGTTACGAAACTCTGGTTGAAGCAGGCTACGAGCCAGAAATGGCTTACTTTGAGTGCTTGCATGAGCTGAAGTTGATCGTTGATCTGATGTTCGAAGGTGGTATCGCGAACATGAACTACTCAATCTCTAACAACGCTGAATACGGCGAATACGTAACTGGTCCTAAAGTGATCAACGAAGAGTCGCGCAAAGCTATGCGTCAAGCGTTGAAAGATATCCAGACTGGCGAATACGCCAAGAAGTTCATCCTTGAAGGCGCAACTAACTACTCTTCAATGACTGCTGCTCGTCGCAACAACGCGGCTCACGGTATCGAAGTTGTTGGTGCCAAATTGCGTGCAATGATGCCTTGGATTCAAGCTAACAAAATCGTTGATCAAACCAAAAACTAATTGGTATTTGATCCCGACAAAAAACGCGGCCTAGGCCGCGTTTTTTGTTTCTGACTGTGTAGAATGACCGTCCCGCAATCGGAGAGAAAATGATGAGCCAGCACGAGAGCGATAGCTCCAAGCAAGACCCTGTCGATAATGAAGGGCCGCTGCCCTTTGGTGATCACGTTGAGGAAGTCTCCGAAAATGGCAAGAAGGTTCGCCATCGCGGTGTCTATCTCCTGCCCAATCTCTTTACTACGGGTGCGCTGTTTTGCGGCTTTTACGCCATAGTCTCTGCTATGAACGGTAACTTTGCGCAAGCGGCTATCGCCATTTTTGGCTCGATGTTGCTCGATGGTATGGATGGGCGCGTAGCGCGCATGACTAACACCCAGAGTGCGTTTGGCGAGCAGTACGATAGCCTTGCGGACATGGTTTCCTTTGGTGTCGCTCCCGCGCTGGTGGTTTTTAGCTGGGTTCTGCAGGATCTCGGTCGCTGGGGGTGGGCTGCAGCATTCATCTATACGGCGTGCGCGGCTCTGCGTTTGGCGCGCTTTAATACGCAAATTGGTGTGGTCGATAAAAAATATTTCATGGGCTTGGCCAGCCCTGCTGCGGCATCAATTATCGCTGCAACCGTTTGGGTTTGGTTTGATTCCACGCCCGAGGGAATTTGGGCTGTTGGTGTTGCAGTGCTGACGGCGTTCTCGGGTTTGCTGATGGTGTCTAATTTTCGTTACACCAGTTTTAAGGGTATCAACTTTCGTGGGCGTGTCCCTTTTGGATTTATGTTGCTTGTGGTGCTGGTTTTTGCATCGCTTATTATTTATCAGGAGCAAGGCGTGCTGGCGATTGCCATTATTTATGGGTTGTCTGCTCCTGCTGTCTGGTTGTTTCGCTTGGTCGCTGGTGGCTCAAAAACAGCAAAAGCGCCCGAATAAAAGTCGTTGCGTTTGTTAATTGATCGCAAATGAAATTAAGTGTGGTTTGGTTTTAAAAAGAGCTTGCGTAGGTGAGGGTGGATTCGTATAGTGCGCGCTCTTGCCGAGCTAGGGTCCGCTGTGAAAGCAGAATGACTGAAAGTTTGGTAACTTTGTTAAAAATTAAGAAAATTAAGGGTTTACAAAGAAAAAAAATAGCGTAATATGCGCGCCTCGCTTAACGGCGAGCGGTGAAAAACGAAGGCGAAATGCTTTGGGTAAATCACCGGCAAGCGAAATCTGAAAAAGAAAACG
>CAIOHY010000304.1 GCA_903858205.1 uncultured Cellvibrio sp. | reverse complement strand
TTTCGGCATCTTCGCGAATTAAGGCGCGAATATTATTCAGTGTATTAAAAATAAAATGCGGATCAATCTTTCCTGCCAATAAGTTCAGCTGGGACTCTTTATAATTTTTTTCTAACTGTAATTCCCTTAATTGATGTTGAGCTTTTCGCCGCTGCGCCACCGATTTTTCATAAATCATTACCCACATCCAACAACCGGCGCTGGTTACTGCAATAAGAGGAATAAAAAAACCAACGCCTTTCACCAAGTGTTCATACTGTTGCAGCTGCGCCACCACATCGCTGGCAAATACGATAACGTATCCCATCAACCACAACACCCCTGCCAACAGCAAACCAAATACCAGTGATAGCAGAAACATCGCCAGAGAAAAACCAAAAAGGGTTTTATCCAACAATTGGAAACGCTGAATGAGCGAGCGCATCAATAGCCCGACAAACAGACCACCACTGATTAGCGTGATTAGCATAGTGCGCGCAAATTCATCTGATACTGATTGCCAGCTCAATAGATCTGAGAAGTACAAATAAAAGGCCAGCACTGACCAGCCGCCAATATTGTAGGCCCAAAATTGAACCCATACTTTCAAATCCAATAGTCTATTCGATTGCGACTTACGGAAATGCCCTGAGGGATATCTGAAACACATCAATAATAAAACGATAACCGCTTGCAGATCTAATTGCGATCGCAGGGTGCCGAGAAATTCGTGTTTGCTTAACCACAACTGACCAGATCCGGTAAAAATAGCAGCTATGTTTTTTGGCAAGTCCACCAAACTACTCTGCTCCAAACTTTCCATGGAAAACAGTATGCGAAATGTCAACATACAAAAAAAACTGGAGCAAAAGATTACGAATATCAAGCCGGGAATCAAGGAAAGCAAGTAAGAGCCAAATACCGGATATTCAGCGCGAAACAATAAGACTGCGGAACCAAAAACAACGCCGGTAAGCAACACATAAATATTGTTAATAAAAAAGTCAGCCGAAAAAAGAAACCCTTCGGGGTTGTAATAGGCAATTACCACCAGCGAATGAAAGAACTCATTAAATAAATAAAGCACCACCACGGCAGCGATGCTTGTCAAGCGCGTTGCTTTTTGTGGATGCGGGTCATAGCGTTCGGCTTGAATAAAATTAAACAACAGCAACCAGATAAGCAACACATAGCTGGTGCCTATCCATTGACTAATAGCAAAGGGAAACCACCAGTAACCTTCAGGCTTGGTCATTAATCCTACGACTATGTCGTCTACCGCTTCACCTCGAAGCACCGAATAGTCAGTTAACGTAAATACGTAGCCAAAAACGATCGCTAAAAATACCGAGAGGGGAACTAACCTGAGTGGATTTTTAAAATGCCAGCGGAATTGATGTGCGCAATAGCGATAAGCCACCCCGAATAAAACACCCAAACTACCGATGAGTAACGAATGGGGTAACTGCCCCAAAAAATCGCCATTATGAAGATAGACACCGGTTGCGTTAAGCAACAAATAGAGCCCCCAACCAACGATTGAGCAATACCAAAATTCTTTGGCCGGAAATTGATTAGCCATACCACTTTCTTTAACGAGAAAATTTTCGCTCATTGTAAAATTCACACACTCATCGACGCGGATTAGCTATTTTTTTGTCAGCTTACCAGACAAAGGCACCAACTCCAGCGATTTTTCTTTTCAAAAATAGAACAGCCGCTTGTTGATTATAATTGCCGTTTATCGATTCTAATTGCCGCTTGTTGATTCCAATTGCCGTTTATTGATTAGAGTAACCGCTCATCAATTTAGGTACACGCCAGCCGCAGGAGACCTTAGTATCCTCCACATCGACGAGGGATCTAATAATGAAGTTACCTGTTCAATGTCAGCACCTGCTATGTATCAGCATCCTGTTACTACTCAATGCCTGTGGCGGTGGCGGTAGTGGTGGCGGAGAATCCGGGAAAAACAATGCCGGTATTAAAAGTACAATCAGTTCCAGTTCAACCGCTGCGACGAGTCAAACCAAGCCATTAAACCCCGACACAAAACCTGACCCGGCACTCCCCACACGCGACTCTACCGACTGGGATAAAGCGCGTGACGCTGCGCGATTTCTTGCTCAGGGAAGCTTTGGTGTTACCGCAAAAGATATCGATTTTATTCTCTCTCACGGAAAAGCAGCGTGGTTGGAGCAGCAGCTATCAACACCACTCACATCCCAGGTTGCCCATCTTGATGAACGAGTGAAATTCTGGGGATTTATTCCTGTTCCACCCAGCATGTATTACGACGCGGCAACAGGTGGCGAATGGGACAGATTAATAGCAAAGCATGATGTGTGGTGGGAAACCGTTATATGGGGTTCAGACCAATTACGTCAGCGCGTGGTCTTGGCGCTTAGTCAAATACTCGTAGTGTCGCACGCAGGCAATGGCCTGTATGCGCGTGAGCGCGGATTTGCAAATTACACTGACATTTTAGCCAGGCACGCATTTGGCAACTATAAAGATCTTTTAACAGACGTAAGCCTGAACCCGATTATGGGTATTTACCTCAGTTCCATTAATAACCCAAAAGCAGATACAGCGCGCGACATTCATCCTGATGAAAATTATGCGCGTGAAGTTTTGCAATTATTCAGTATCGGTCTTGAGGAGCTGAATATCGATGGCAGTATTAAACGCAATGCAAATGGAAAACCCATTCCAACGTTCGATCAGCACACTATCAATGAATTTGCTCGTGTATTTACCGGATGGACATTTTCGACAAACACAGCCTTCGCCGAAGGTGGCGAATTTGCCTACTGGCGAACACCGATTAGCAACGTCGAGCCGATGAAAGCATTTGCCGAGTTTCACGATTCCGGCGCAAAAACCTTACTCAACGGCCAAGTGATCCCAGCGGGACAAACGCCTCAGCAAGATCTCAATGCGGCAATTGACAATATTATGGCGCACGATAATGTTGCGCCCTTTATTTGCAAAAAACTCATACAGCATTTAATTACCAGCAACCCTAGCCCCGCGTATATCGCGCGCGTCGCCACTGTGTTTAATAACAATGGGCAAGGCATTAAAGGCGATATGAGAGCAGTGATAAAATCAATTTATCTGGATCAAGAAGCGAACACTATTCCGCTTGAAAGTGCAGACTACTTTGGTAAGCACAAAGAGACTCCACTGGTTATTGCCGGAATTTGGCGGAGCTTCAAAGCGCGTGGCACGCCAGTGAAAGGACCTAACGGGGCTTGGGCAAATACCATTCAATACTTAACTGAAGATCCCATCGAACAAACTTTTTTGTATTCACCCACCGTATTCAATTTCTATCAAACCGATTACAGCCCACCGGGTGAGCTTGCCACCAGAAATTTAGTTGCGCCTGAATTACAAGTATTTGGTGGAGCGGCGGCCGTCAACCAAGCGAATCTATTAGCGAATTTAATTTATCGCCGTCATTACAATGATAAAGATCGCTATACCGATACAGGACAAGCGTGGGGAGGGACCTCGAATTGGAACAATCTGCCCGTCAAAGCGTTATTAAATTTGGATACCGAAATCGCTTTAGCAACTACACCGAGTGCATTAGTGGATAGAGTCAACCTGTTATTAACCCAGGGGCAAATCAGCGCCGAACATTCGGCATTGATTGTCGAACATATCAGCCTTTTGCAAGACCCTTTGGCACGAGTCTATGAAACACTTTTTTTAATTGCCATCTCACCCGAATACGCGATTCAAAGGTAATAAGATGAAAATAATAAATAGCCGTCGCAACCTGATTAAATTATTCGGCAAAAGTGTTTTGGGCAGCGCTCTTGGCGGTAGCCTCCTACCCTTATTTGCCAACGCACAACAGCATAGTGATTACAAAGCCTTAGTGTGTATTTATTTGCAAGGTGGGAATGATGCTTTTAATTGTCTGGTGCCAATGGGCGATTCTGCGTACAAGTCCTATCACACTATTCGGCAGGAACTCGCAGTGCCGCGCGAGCAGCTTTTGACACTCAATACACAGACTCAAGGCAACTATGGTTTTCATCCGCTCTTGAACAAAACACGAGGATTGTTTAATCAAGGTAAGCTCGCCCTTATTACGAACATCGGCAATATGGTGGAGCCCATCAACAAACAATCTTATCTTGATAAAACCGCAACACCACCGATCCATCTATTTTCTCACCATGACCAAACGCTCTATGCAGATACACTCAATGACGGCGATTTAACTACCGGTTGGGCTGGAAGAATTGCAGAGGTGATGAACGAGGTAAATATTAACCAGCAGCTGGCGATGAACATCAGCATATCGGGTGATAATTACTGGCAGCGCGGAAGCGTGCAATTACCCTACACAGTAAAAAATAGTGGTGTGAGCATCATCAATCAATTGTCGGATGAAAATCCGACTGCGTACTCTGCATCGCGCGCAAAACTCTATCGCCACTTTCTTAATGCAGAACGCAATCATTTGTTGCAACGATATTATTCAAGCGTACAAATGAATGCGTGGGGTACAGCACAATATGTCGCCGATATTCTCGCCAGTCAGCCAAATACGGATCTACCGATTTACAAACTAAGTAGCAACGATGGCTTTGTAGAAAGTTTGGCAATGGTCGCCCGCTTGATCGCTGCACAGAATGCATTTCAAGTTAAACGCCAAATTTTTTATGTCGCGCTGAGGGGGTTTGATACGCATCGCGATCAACTTCAGCAGCATCCACAATTACTCTTTCAGCTGGATGAAGGGTTAGCACTTTTTTATCAGGCGCTTGAAGCATTGGGAATGGAAAATCAGGTCACAACATTTACCACATCGGAATTTGGTCGCACGCTCGCGCGCAACGGCGATGGCACTGATCACGGGTGGGGCAGTCACCATTGGGTAATGGGGGGTGCAGTGCAAGGACAACGCTTGTATGGCGAATTCCCGACGCTGGAAATCAACAGCGATGATGACCTCGGGCGCGGCCGAATTATTCCGCAACTCAGTTTTGATCAATATGCAGCAACACTGGGCAAATGGTTTGGTTTATCCGCAGATGATCTTAGCCATATTTTCCCGAACTTGAAAAATTTTAACCTATCGGATTTAGGATTTATGCGCTGAGGTATTGCGATGAGTGCATCGCAATACCTCAGAAATATAGAACGACAACCATCCTAGCAACTGCAACACATCGAAATCATTTTTCGCTATTTACCAATTCCCTAAATGCCGCCAACAACTGCGAATAAATCGGCCCGGGACATTCAGGTATTTTGCGGCCATCGGCGTAGCCTACGGGAATTAGCTCCGCTCCCGTGCCGGTAAGAAAGCATTCATCGGCAGTGAATAAATCGTAAGGGGCTAGTGGAATTTCGCGTGCTTTTATGCTGAGCTTTTCAGCGAGTTCCAATACCGCTTGGCGAGTGATGCCGTCGAGTGCGCCTTCAATAACGGGCGGTGTTAATAATTCGCCGCGCTGCACGATAAAAATGTTATCCGCACTACCCTCTGCAATTCGGCCCGCGCTATTGAGCAGGATTGCTTCATCAGCTCCCGCATGTGAGGCTTCCATGCGCGCGAGAATATGGTTGAGGTAATTCAAACTTTTGATGCGCGGGTCAAGGCCATCGGCGCCTAAACGGCGCGTGGCGGCAATGATGACTTTTGCACCTTCGCTGCGCACTCTTTCGCTCACCAATTGCAAACGATCTGCAACTATAAAAACGACAGGTGAATGGCAACGCGATGGATCAATTCCCAAGGGGCCGGGGCCGCGTGTTACTACCAAACGCAAATAGCCGTTAATTTCCGGGGCGGCAGAAATGGTTTCAACAACGGCCTGAGTTAATTGTTCGATGCTGTAGGGAATGCTGAGTGCAATCGCACGCGCCGAGAGAAATAATCGCTCAAGGTGCGCTTGCAAACGAAAGGCACGCCCCTTGTAAAAACGTATGCCTTCGAATACGCCATCGCCATATAAAAGTCCGTGATCGAAAACAGAAACGGTCGCTTGTTCAAGCGGGACTATTTGACCGTTTCGCCAACAAACCGGGGGCGGTGTGGTGCTGGCATTGTGTTGTGCAATCGATAAATCAACCATAAAAGTCTCCAGTCAGCATAGTGCGGGCTTTGCCGCTTAATAGGACGCGATCATCCTGCCAATCCAGCGTTAATAAACCGCCGCGCGGCGATGCTTGTTGCGCGCGCAGATGAGTTTTGTCGAGGCGATTGCCCCAGTAGCAAGCGAGTAAACAATGCGCGGAACCCGTGACGGGATCTTCATTGATGCCGACTTTGGGCGCAAAAAAACGCGAGACCATATCCAGGCCGGAACCTGCATCGCCCGCTGCGGTGAGGATTAATCCGCGCGCGGTAAAGGAAGCGATATGCTCTGCATTAGGGACAAAATTGCGCACCGCCTCGGCGGAATCCAAGACGGCGATAAAATCGTCGCGCCCTTGCCCAAACCAATGAACTTGACCATCAAGTAATTGCAGCAACGCGGGCGGAACCTGAGCGATGGACTGGGGAAAGTCGGCCGGAAAATCCAGTTGGATTTCATCGCCCATTCGTGTGGCCAAGAGCAGACCACTGAGAGTGTGAAATTCCAATATCGCGGCGTTTTCGCCCCCGTGCTGCCAAAGCGCATGGGCAGCAGCCAGAGTGGCATGGCCGCAGAGGGTCACTTCAACCTGCGGAGTGAACCAACGCAGGTTCCAGCTACCATCGTCACGCTTGTGGACAAAGGCAGTTTCGGATTGATTCATTTCCAACGCGACCTTTTGCATCCAATTGGCTGGCTGTTCTTTATCCAGAATACAAACACCTGCGGGATTGCCGCTAAATGGCTGGTCGATAAATGCATCAACTAAGAATAATGGGTAACTCATGACTCCTCCGGTTGTGTCCTTGTGATGTGATAGTGACTGTTTGTTACAAGAAAGCAGTGTATTTCTTGTGCAACAACCATTACAGTTTCAAAAGTAGATAATTGATACGGTACAGATTGGATTTGCTGTATCTGTACCTATATGTTTTTATCAGAACTGTACCTATCGCACGCGATAACGGAGCTTGGATGGACATTCTCTACCGCAAACTTGCCGATGAACTTGCCAGCCTGATTCACGCCGGTGGATTCCAATCGGGAGACCGCCTACCCGGTGTGCGCAATCAGGCGCAGTTGCGCGGGTTAAGCATCGCCACAGTGATTGCCGCCTATCGCCAGCTGGAGGATTGGGGTTTACTGGAAGTGCGCAATCGCTCGGGGTTTTACGTCAAAACCAAACCCGCCGTGGCAGCGGCGCCCCCGCGTATTGTGGTCACAACAATGCGCCCTGCCCCAGTCACCGGGCAGGATATGGTGTTGCAACTGATCAAAGCGGCCAACGACCCCGCCGTTGTGCAATTGGGTGCGGCGGTTCCCGCAGCAGATTTTTTGCCGACCCGTGCGATTGAGCAGGCGCTGACCAAGGCCGCCCGCCAGTATCGTGTCCGCACCGCTAACTATGAGTTCTCACCTGGTGCACCTGAGTTGCGGCGGCACTTATCGCGCCGCTTGGCCGATGCCGGTTGCGCAGTGCATCCAGACAATCTCGTAATCACTAACGGCTGTCAGGAAGCGCTGACACTGGCGTTGCGCGCGGTCACATCGCCGGGGGATGTGGTCGCGATTGAGTCGCCCACCTTTTATGGATTGCTGCAAGTCATTGAATCCCTGGGCTTGGAGGCGTTAGAGATACCCACGAATCCGCACACGGGAATATCGCTGGAAGCATTGGAGTTGGCGCTCAGCCGTTGGCCGGTAAAAGCCTGTGTCGTCACCCCCAACTTTAGCAACCCGCTCGGCTGCCTAATGCCAGACGCGCACAAGCAGAAGCTAGTGACGATGCTTAAAGTGCGAAATATCCCGTTAATTGAAGATGATATCTACGGCGATTTAAGTTTCAGCCATGCCCGCCCCTCTCTACTCAAGGGGCTGGATGAAAATGTGATTCTGTGTAGCTCGGTTTCCAAAACACTATCACCCGGTTTGCGCGTGGGCTGGATCGCGCCGGGGGCTTACCAAAACAAAGTCGAATACATGAAATACGTATTGAATCTGGCGACCGCAACCATCCCACAATTGGCCGTAACAACACTTTTAGAAAACGGCCAATATGAACGCCATTTACGGCGAGTGCGAGGTGACTATGCACAAGCGGTGACGCGCATGACGGACGCGATCATTGAATACTTTCCCGATGGAACCAAAATATCCCGACCGGAAGGTGGCTTTGTGATTTGGCTGGAGTTATCGGGAGATGTAGATAGCTTTTTATTGGCAAAAAAGGCACTGGCGCAAGGCATTAGCATCGCACCAGGCCCGATTTTTTCGGCCAGCCAAAAATACCGGCAATTTATCCGGCTCTCATGCGCATGTGTGTGGGGGAGCAGGATTGAGCGGGCGTTGGTGACATTGGCTGGGCTGTTGTAAGCATTACAACAGCCCAACCAAGGCTTGCTAAGCACTGCCTAAGCCACCAAAAATAGAAGCACTACGCTCCAATACCCAAAAACTGGCAAAGGAGCCTATTGCGAGTACAAGCAGATATTTAAGGCCCGCAAGACTATAAAAATTCCATCCACGTTGCTTACACAACCAAATCCCACCGTAAAAACAGACAAACGCCACAGCAATAAACAACAACTGCCCAGCTTCAACACCAATATTAAAAAACAACAACGCAATCGGTATCTCAGATTCCGAGACACCCAGGTCACTGAGTGCGCCAGCAAAACCCAATCCGTGCAGCAAACCAAAACTGCCGCAAACCAACCACGGGGATCGCCACGCGAAACCCTGCGTACCTGCCTGACCACGTAAGACTTCCAACGCCAATGCAACAATCGATAAGGCAATAGCGGCTTCTACCGGCGCTGAATTTAATTGGATCCATCCTAAAAATGATAAAACCAAGGTGATGCTGTGAGCGACGGTAAAGGCGGTGACTGCACCTACCAACTTCTTAACATTACTCACCAACAACAAAATACAAAGCACAAAAAGTAAATGATCAATACCCAACAAAATATGTTCGATACCAATAAAAAAATAACGCGATGCACTTTCCAGCCAATCGCCAGTTGAGGCTGACAAACGCACCAACGCAACATCAATCACTTCATTCTCACGCACAAAGACTGCGCGTTTTTCCCCGAGTGTTAACCACTGGGCTTGTACCATCACTAACTCTGTTCGCCACGGCAGTTCAATGTGGTCGGCCGCACCCAAAGAACGATCGCACCGAAAAAAATACACGCGATCAATTGTTTCGCTGTTTTCGGTTTTTATAAAGTCACAGCCTAAGGGTAAGCGCGGCGCCGAAATAGCATCGCGCACTGCATCCGGTGTTTCCACTCGCCACTGGTAGTGGTTATTGGGTTGCTCCTGCAAAATCACCTCTGTTACACCAATATCATGAGCACCCACGCGAGTTGCACATAGCAAAAGAAACCCACTCAAGAGTAATTTGTACATCGCATTACTCCTGCGGCAACTGAATATGATATGCAGATTGCAACTCGGCCAACCGGGCTTGAATAATGTTGTCTTGTTGTTTTCTTATCCATGCATCACGCAGATATGGCTCCACCTCTTGATAAGATTTTGGCATTGCATCGTAAGTTGCCATAATGCGGACAAAGTACACACCGCGATAATTTTTTAAAGGTCCATTCCACTGCTGTAATTCTGCCGCGACAAGTTGTTGCGAAATTTCTTTCCCCATACGCATCAATAACTCTTGTTCACTGAGCTTAGCCAAACGAGTCGCCGCGCCTTTTCCAGCCAACCAATTTTCAGCCGACGGCATTCTTTGATTTACCGCAACAGCATAGTCTTCGCTGCTATCAGGGAAAAAATATTCCTCAATATCGTACAGCCGAGGATTCATATAATCTGCTTGATGATCACGAAAAAATTGTTCTAACTCCTGCGCGCCAGGTTCTACAATTGTCGCGCTCATCAGCGCTTTGTATTTCCTAATAACCATTGCTTGAACATTGCGATCCTTATCCAAACCTATACGGACCGCTTCTTCAAACAACATCTGATTGTCGATATGGTTCTGCACAGCAGCAGTCTTTTCTGCCATGGTCAATGCCCCGCCTTTTAACGCTTCCTCCTGCGCCCATATTGCATTCTGCGTTTGTGTATTAATCACAATCTGTGGTTTGCGTATTTCATTCATATAAGCATCGGCAACAAAAAGCCCAGCGCCAATCAGCAAAAACAACACAATCGGTTCATTTCGCAAAAACTGCCGCATTCCCATTACATTAACCTTTTTTTAGGAGACAGAAATTGAAAAACCCGCTACCCATTAGGGCAGCGGGTCAATAGCGACTTCAATAACGATCAAGGATCTAATTGAACTAGGGTGAAGGAGCCTTGCGAACTGGCATCCTGTTCAAATTTTTGCGTTATGGGCGAATAGGTGTAGTAATAAACCTTATCTTCCAAGGGTTTGAAAACATAGTAACGGAGCAACATCACCTCTTGTGCATCGCATTGAAAGTCAGCAATAAAATTATTCGATACACCACCATTAGGCCCGGTGGTAACGTAGGTTGCTTCACGTACACAATCATGACCCGCATTTGCTAAAACGATATTGTCATATTTGGTCAGCAAATTATTTTTGATAGTTTGTGTTGCCCATAAATCGTGCGTTGCCAAAATAACTTTTTTGCGTGGATTAGCAGCCAATACTTGTTTGGCCCATGCCAATGCAGACGCGGGCGGTTTGGAATATTGGTCGTGCGCTTGCACATGCAGGAACATATATTGTTCGCGCCCAATCGTCAGTAGTGCGTAGTTATTTTCAATCCCACCAAAATCACCACCGTACCAAGATTCACGCGAATAATAATTTCGGGAAAAATATTGATTCATCATTGCCGGCGAATCGTGATTACCCACAATCGGCATATGGGGAACCTGACCCTGTAACTTGTACCAAGCCGTACTCGCATTGTCCCACTCCCAGCGTTGATCCCAAGCCTCAGTGATATCGCCCAGCCCTTGAACGAATTGAATGTTGAGCTGGCCTTTCACCGAAACAATCCAATCAAACGCTTTGTGCATATGCGCGATAGGAGCGTTAGCTCGATTTTGCGAATAATGCTGAGTATCGGGAACGACGACTAAAGTCCACTCGCCTTTTGACGCATCCGCATAAAGGGGACCAGTAGGAACGGGAGTAACACTGCCTTCGGTCACATCAATAAAGTTGAGGTTAACCCCGCCCTGTACCACTTTCACCACTAAGCTATGACGCCCTGCACTCAGGGACACTGGGCCTATTTGGGCATCGCGCCAATTTTGCCAGCCACCGGTATTGGCAACTGCTAATTCGCCGGCGAGATCCACGCCATCCACGGCGACACTGAGCTTTCCGCCAGTACCACCGCTGGCCATGCGCGCCTTAAGGTAGTAGCTACCGGCTTTTCTCACTTCTAAGGTGTACTTGAGCCACTCGCCTGATTCAGTCCAACCAATGTTGTGCCCGCCACCAAGGTCGCTGGTCGCTTCTATATCCACCGCGTCCTGACGATAAAGACCGCCTAAATTGGCAGCGTCTTTGTCTGAGTATGCAGTGCCAGCACAGCCCTTATCATAATTCTCGGCTTCTACCCGACCTGGCAGTACAATCGGTGCACCTGAGTAAGGTGTGGTTTGTCCGCAACCGTTATCTTTGGGGACTATTTCTATCCAGTTAAAATTCCAACCGCCACTGCTTGCGTACACACCAAGATCGTACTTGCCTGCTGTCAATTTCACCGTGGTTGATACTGTCGCCCACTTTTGCCAACCACCGGTGGCAGGAACGGTAACCTCTGCCAATTTAATCGTGCCGGCATTTAAATCCAGCGCGAAACTGCCGCCCGACGCACTGGCCACACGTGCATTTACGATGTAATCACCCGTGGTTGTCACGGTGAAATTGCTGTATTTCAGCCATTCCGTCGCGTCGATCCAACCAACGTTGTACCCCCCGCCCGTGTCGGATGTTGACTCAATGTCGACATCCCCCGTTTTATAAACACCACCCACATTACCCTTGGTTTTATCAAACGCCGCAGAATAGTCCTCTGCTTGATAAACCACGGCTGCCGCTGACAAGGATATAAACCCCGCACAGACCACGACCGCAGAGCACAGCCACTTTTTTTTATGATTAAGCATATGACCCTCGCACTAGTTAAACGTTTAAGTTTCGTTCCGTTAAAAAAGGCGACAAGCTGCAGCGCAGCTTTAACCGCCTTTAGGTTTTACCCATGTCACAGAGCTTATCCATAGCTCATTACAAGATAATGACTATGCAAATCCGACTAGCTCAAGCCTATAGCAACAGCTTCAGGGCGACTGCATGTTAAAGCAAACCCAACGGAAATATCAAAACCTGAATTGGCTTACCTTGTTTTCCAACACCGAAACTAAGGCTTTTAGGTCCCGCGAGGATTGAGCCGTCAACTTTGTCGAATGCGCATTTTCATCTGACATTCGCGCCAATAGTTCCACTTGATGCGCTACCTCTGTCGCGGCGGTTGCCTGATCGCCCAAGGCCTTGGTCATACCCTGAACCATCTGCTCGATGGCACCGGAGCGCTCACTGATACTGGCAATCGCTGAACCTGCCTCTGTTGCGAGTAACACCCCCTGTTCGACCTGCTGAGTACCGCGCTCCATGTTGGTGACAACCACACCAGTTCCCGCTTGGATACGCTCAATCATTTGCGTAATTTCCTGGGTGGAGGCCGCCGTTCGTGCCGCAAGACTCCTGACTTCATCGGCGACAACCGCAAAACCTCGACCGGTTTCTCCCGCTCGGGCAGCTTCGATAGCCGCATTTAACGCCAGCAAATTCGTCTGGTCAGCAATGCCTCGAATCACCCCAACAATGCTTGAAATCGCCTTAGCATCATCACCTAAAGACACAACACTGCCAGAGGCCTCACGCACGGTTGCTGCAATGTTCTGCATACTTTGCACTGTGTCCTGAATCACCTTGCTACCCACATTGGACGCCTGCGCGGACACCTCAGTCTGCGCGCGTGCGCCTTGTGCACTCCCGGATAGTTCGGTCACATTTACGGTCATCTCTTCCATAGCAGCGGCCATGGACGTTGCCGCATAACTTTGTTGCTCGGCGGAGCTTGCGAGCTGGGTGCTTGCCGCTGCGATGTTATTGGCGATATCGATTAATTGGTTGGCGCAATCGCGAACATTACATATTGTTCCCCCGAGTTGTTGCGATAGCTTCACTGCACTGTGAGCAATTTTGCTCAATTCGTCATCGCCGCGATCGTTGATGCAAACACTGAAATCGCCTTTGGCAAGCAGATCCATGTCGGTTTCCAATAGACTGGCACGCTGGGAAACATCAACGCCAAAACCACTAAATTGCTGTAACAGACGATTAACAACTTCAGCCTCCTTTGAAGCCTGCGTTTTTGCACTTGCATCGCCATTCAGAACAAGCGCAGTCGAGGATCGGTGATCCGACACGGCGTAGACGATTGGCGTTAACAGGGAAATGTATTGCATTCCTTCAAGCTCACTCCGACCGCGTTCAATACTTCAGGCCAAAAAAAACCAGCACAAGGCTGGTTTAGTGAAAGCGCTCGGTTACATCAATTGCTAACGCGGCGTTAAGGCCTCCATCGCGGCGGATACATAGACCAAAGGTGCGTTCCAGTTAATCGCAATTTCGTTACTCGCGTAGCTGCACCAATCATCCAGATAAGATTTAGCCGCAATAGTGGAAGGATATGGCACATTGCAACCGGATTTATCCTGCTGCCCCGGCTGCGGGCCGCCGGCGATAAATCCGGGAATCGGCTCGGCAATACCATCGGCTTCTGACGGACGATGATGCGGGTGCATAGTGGCTTTATGACCGTAGCCGGTGACGAAAGACATATCCGTCGCGTTACGACCGAGCACGTAATCGAGCATCGCTTGTGCCGCATCCAGATATTCGCGCTTGCCATTCAAGCGATAGCCTTGCACAAGCACCATCGCCTGCCCCAGCGCCACCGAGTTGCTCCCCCACACAAAATCATCTTTCTGCATGGTGACGCGATAAGGCGAGGCGGCCCAGGTTGTTTGCAAATCATTGGCGAGGCCATCGATACGGTTGGCGATTAATTGTTTATCGGCAATCGCCGTTAAACTCTGGCGATGATGCGCGAGCGAGATCCAACCCAGGCCGCGCACATCAGCCCAAGAGGGAACTGTGGCAAAGGTTTCAGTCGGTTTCATCGCCGTGTAGTAAGCGTCTTTTTTGCTGGTGATATACAACTCGGCAGCGGCCCAGGCAAATTCATCAGCCAAATTGCCGTCACCGTATTCACCGGTTTTTATATCATCCGGCTGTTTGTAGGTAATGCCTGGATTGGCAACTGCCCAGGCCCATGCCGATTCGGCCGCCGCCAACATTTTTGCCGACATGCCCGGCAATTGCGTTTCATATTGCGCAAGTACGCGGCTCGCTGTTGCCATGACAGCGGCAAAATCCAGTGTGGCAGCCGTGGTTTTTTGCACGACGTAGCGCTCACTGGTCGCTCGATGCGGCATCACTGTGCCATCAAAGTTTTTATTAGTGAGCTTGTGGTACACACCACCATCATTGGGGTCTTGCATGCTCAACATCCACTCCAGATTCCACAGGGTTTCATCCAGCAAATCGGGAATCGCATTACCACTCTCAGGAATATTCAGGTTCTGGCTATTGAAGATTTGAGGGAAATGTTCATAAGCCGCGAGCAGCGAATAAGTCGCAATACCCGAATTGACGATGTACTTGTTGTAATCGCCCGCGTCATACCAACCTTTGGGGCTAGAAATGACGGTACCGGCGGGGCGCGCCGCACTGGCGGCTGATGGATGCACGAGTACTCGAGTGTCCGCATGGCCGAGCGGGCGCGCAAAAACGCCAGCTTGAGTGGCAAGTAATTCAGCACTATTGCGATTGAAATAAAAGGCCTTGATGCTCGCTGCGGTTAACGCGCTGTAGACATCATTGGCGATAGTAAAAGGATAAGAGTCATTCACGCCTTCAACGCGTACAAGATAATCCCCCGGTGTTTTTACGCTGGAAAAATCGGCGAGCTTCACGCTCTCCTCCGACGCCGTCCAGGTCGCCGCCGCACTCAGGTTACCGCTGAACACTTCCACTTTCGTCGTCGCATTGATGACCTTGAAACTTGTCGCTGCGCCTGCGGGCACCACCGCCCATTTGGCAGACTCGGGTAGAAAACCCAATTGATTGAGCTTGATATTACCCATCGCCACAGCCGCTTTAGAACTGGCGGCCGCGCTGCTCATTGCGACCGGCTCAGACGATGCAGCCTTGACTGAGCTGGCAACGCTATTACCGCTGCTACCTCCACCACCGCTACCGCAACCAACCATGACGCCAGCCAGGCCGACAAGCGCCAGCGCCGACACTAAACGAGTCGGGATAAATACAGCCATAAGATTCTCCAATGCAAAGCCAGACTCAGAGGAGCCTGTTGTTGTCGTTATGTTTTTGCGTGTCAGGCGCAGGACGAGAGTAGCTAATAAGCCGCCTCTCGACGCCCCGATTTGCGTGAAAACCGAAAGTGGTGATCAGGCTAGAGAGAGTTTGGAGGTGAAGTGGAGGGAGATCAAATCGCTAATACTTTCTTTACAAAAGGAATGGTTAATTTACGTTGCTCGGCGAGAGACGCATGGTCAAGCCGCGCTAATTGCCAAAAGAGTTCGTTGGTGTCACGCGGCAAGCGCTGGATAATGTATTGCGCCACATCATCACTCAACTCCAAACCGCGAGCGCGAGCGCGCATCTGTAGCGCCTGTTGTTTATCCTCATCGGTCAGGCTGTGCACCTGGTATGTCAGCCCCCACTGCAGACGCGAGCGCAGATCTTCCAAACTTAACGCGAGTTCGCGCGGGCTGTGCTCGGCGGAGACTAATAGACATTTTCCCGCATCGCGCAGGCGATTGTAGAGATGGAAAATCGCCAACTCCCAATCGGCACGACCGGCAATGGTTGGCAGACAATCCAGGCAGACCAAATCCACCATTTCCAAACCGGTGAACAGGTCATCGGGCGCATAGCCCACAAGATCACGCAGCGGCAGATACTGAACCGACGAACCCATCTCCTGCGCCTGATGGCAAGCCGCCTGCAACAGGTGCGTCAACCCGCAACCGGGCGCGCCCCACAAATAGATAAATGACTCGCCACTACCATCCAATTGATCCCGCAGCCCCTTTACCACCATGGCATTGTGGGTATTGGCAGGCGCGTAAAAATTCTCGAAGGTAGCCTCGTCGTTCAGGTTCACACTGAGCGACAATTGCTGCGGCAAGTTACCCATCACTACTTCTGCCACACGTATATCAACGGGTTCTCTGCGGTGCCCGTGTTTAGAGGGAGTTGCGGTTGCGGCGACGCTAGTTGCGGTTGCGGTGATGAAGCCGCTGTTGCATCCGGAATCTGCTCATTAGCCAAGGCCTGATCCAGCTCCGCCAGAGCCTCGGCATCCAGACCAGTATCATTGACTACAACCGGAACTTGATCAGCCACCACTGCGCCAGCAGGAGTATCAACCAAGGTATCGGATTGCAGCGGCGCCAGACGACGCCCGAGCGCCAGCGTACTCATCAACAGCTTTACATCACCGTCGGTGGTGAGGCGCACCAACATACCTTCCGCATCAACCTTGACCACTTCCATGCGCTGCACCATCGCCAGCTCATCCAAATAGGCTTGTGCCTGCTTGAATTGACCAAAGCCGGTAATTCCACCAACGCGCAATACAATAGTTTGTGGTCCCTGATTGGTGGGCACAATGGCGTAGTGATTGGCAAAATAATCTGCAGCATGATCAATCGCCGCCGTGAATAGACCTTTGACCTCTGGTGTTTCATCGGCAAATGCTTGGTCACTGCTGGCGTGAAGCAACTGCCAATCACCCAACCAAGGGCCCTGATTAGCAGGTGCTGGCGCTGCATCAATCACACCGTCTACCGCCATTGAGCTTGCTGCAGATGACGACGACAGACTGCTCGCTGCCGTCGCTTCAGCGGGCGTTTCAGCCGCTAATGAATCAACCACTACCGCTGGAGGAATTGGCCCAAGACTGTAGGGCGTGTAACGGCCAATCAAAATTGCATCGGCCTTGTAGCGCAGCGATGCGGTTTTGATTTTTTCAATATCAAGCGCCCAGAGGTCATCGGCCGTGAGCGAGAGGCTATCTTCCAAGTCCAGTTTGGGGAAACTAACTGGCAAGCCGCTATACTGTGCCTGCAATTGCATCGCCTGCAGATCAGTCGCCTCGGGTACCAAGCGCAGGCCAGTTGAATCTTTAGCAACCAACCACACCAACACTTTAGGGCGAATTACAGGCCAGAGCGGCAATTGTGAATCTCGCAGGAGTTTCTCAATCGCTTGAGGTTCGTAGTTCAACTGCAAACTTAAGGCGGGGAATGTTTTGCCATCGACCGTGATTTTTTCCGGGGAGGATTTGTAAGTGAAACCGAACAGATAATTTTGTGCGCTAGGCTGGGCAGCCTTTATAGCTGGATGATCCAGTGCACTACGCTGGCCGGATACGCGCACAATTACCTCACCGAAAGTCGCGCGGGCGGCGGCGTTTCGCTCGCTCTCGGACTGGGTTTTGACCAATGTGTCAGCGCGATAGATATCGACTTTTTGCCCAGCGGATGCAGTGCTCGCAAGCACAACAATCAAGGATGACACCAGCAGACGTAAATGCAGGAAACGCAACAGGAATTACCTCTAAATGCAGTCAGCAACAAGCAGTGGGGCGGCATTGTAACAGGCTTAAACAGACCAGCGGCAGACCCAAATGAGGAAGCATTCGCCAAAAATGCCCGATTCCGGGAACACCAACAATCAGCAGATTAGAATAACTTGCCCGAGCATAACGCTTTGGCCTGCAAGCGCCAGCATAAGCTGTTAGAATGGCGGCCTTTTTTTGAACCAGTCCAACTGCCAGAGCTGTGAGCCCTTTCCTATGAGCCAAAACCAAACCCCTACTCCATCACTTAGCTACAAAGATGCAGGCGTTGATATCGAAGCTGGCGATGCGCTGGTCGAACGCATCAAGAGCGTCGCCAAACGCACCCGTCGCCGCGAGGTATTGGCTGGCTTGGGCGGTTTTGCCGCGCTGTGTGAAATCCCTGAAGGTTATCGCCAACCGGTATTGGTATCAGGTACCGACGGCGTGGGCACCAAATTGCGCCTGGCGATGAACCTGCAAAAGCACGACACCATTGGTATCGACCTGGTCGCCATGTGCGTTAACGATCTAGTGGTAACGGGCGCTGAGCCGCTGTTCTTCCTCGATTACTACGCCACCGGCAAACTGAACGTCGATGTCGCCGCTGCCGTGGTATCCGGCATTGGCGATGGCTGTGAACTGTCCGGCTGTTCACTGGTGGGCGGCGAAACCGCCGAAATGCCCGGTATGTATGAAGGAGAAGATTACGACCTCGCTGGATTCTGCGTTGGTGTCGTTGAGAAATCCGAAATTATCGATGGCAGCAAAGTACAAGCAGGCGACGCCCTGATTGCCCTCACCTCCAGCGGCCCACACTCCAACGGCTACTCATTGATCCGCAAAATTATCGATGTCACCAACGCCGATCTGACGCAGGATTGCGGTGGCAAACCACTGGCTAACGCGCTGATGGAACCGACCCGTATCTACGTTAAATCCGTACTGAAACTGATCAAAGAATCGCAAGTCAACGCCATGGCGCACATCACCGGTGGCGGCCTGACCGAAAACATCCCACGCGTATTGCCGGACGATTGCAAAGCGGTTATCAACACCAAGAGCTGGGCATTCCCACCGGTATTCCAGTGGTTACAACGCGGCGGCAATGTGGACATTCGCGAAATGTACCGCACCTTTAACTGCGGCGTAGGCATGGTGATTGCGGTTCCCGCGAGCGAAGCCGAGAACGCTCTAAGTATCCTGCGCGCTGCCGGTGAAAATGCCTTTGTGATTGGTGCTATTGCCAAAGCCACTGGCGACGAACACCAAGTTGAATTGCAAGGCCTCTAAAACGCATGCCCACTCCTGATGCAATGCCCATGGGGGATGTAAAAACCTTGAAAGTTGTTGTGCTGATTTCTGGCAGCGGTAGCAACCTGCAAGCGTTAATCGATGGCGTCGCCACTGGCGACCTGCCGATCGAGATAGCTGCTGTTATCAGCAATCGCCCCGATGTTTTCGGGTTAACTCGCGCAACCAACACGGGCATACCAACCGCTGTACTGGATCATAAAGGTTTCGCCAGCCGCGAGGCTTTTGATCAGGAATTGATGCGCACCATCGATGTTTACAATCCTGGACTGGTGGTACTCGCCGGCTTTATGCGCATCCTAACGGCCGAATTTACGCAGCATTATCTGGGCAGAATGCTCAACATTCACCCCTCGTTGCTACCGAAATTCCAGGGGCTACACACCCATCAGCGCGCTATTGATGCCGGTGAACGCTACCACGGCGTTACGGTACATTTTGTCACTGCAGAATTGGATGGCGGCCCGGCAATTGTGCAAGCAGTTGTACCAGTATTGGAGGGCGATGATGCTAACCAGCTCGCGAAACGGGTGCAGCGCCAAGAGCATGTGATTTATCCATTGGCAGTAAAATGGTTCGCGCAAGGCGATTTGAAAATGCAGGACGGCAAAGCTGAATTAAAAGGTGAACTTTTGCCTGCTTGCGGTTATCAAATTGAGGCCAACGAGCCCTAAAAGGAACCTCCATGCTAAGCCTTCGCGTCAGCGTTTTTTTTATCCTTGCCCTATCTGCCGCTTTGGCAAGCGCAGCAAATGTACCCAAGACCTTTGACAATCAATACAAAGCCAAGCTTTACGGATTTAATATCACCGTCACTAACCGCTTAACCAAAACGGCCGACAATCAATACGATCTTTTATTCAAAGCTGAATCGTTTATTGGCAGCATTACCGAGCAGAGCAAAATGGAGTGGAATCCGGCGCAACAAACCGTCAGCCCACTTCACTACAGCTATGCGCGGCGCGGCCTGAGCAAAGACCGCACTGCAGAATTATCGTTCGATTGGAAAAATAAAAGCGTCACCAACAATGTGCAAAAAACCAGCTGGCAAATGGATATCGCACAAAAAGTGCAAGACAAGTTGAGCTACCAAATCCAAATGCAGCAAGACCTGCTCAACGGCCAGAAAAATTTCACCTACCAAATTGCCGATGGCGGCCGACTGAAAGAATACAACTTCATGACCGTTGGCGAAGAAATGCTGGACACCCCCCTCGGGAAAGTGAACACCATTAAAGTAAAACGCAGCCGCGAAAATGATGAGCGTGTGACCTACGCCTGGCTCGCCAAAGATTGGAATTATCTATTGGTGCGCCTGCAGCAAGAGGAAAAAGGGGAGGCCTATACAATCTATATTCACAAGGCGACCCTGGATGGCAAAGCCATCGAAAAATTTTAATCTTGTAACACGTGGACTCTATTAACTTAATTTATCTAAATCTATTCACCTAAACCTATTCACTCAAATCAAAAGGCTCTTTATGAATATCTCTGAAAATTGCGTTGCAAGCTTTCACTACACATTGACTGATGGCGCAGGCAAAGTGCTCGACTCTTCCGACGGCCACGAGCCACTGTCATATCTGCACGGTGCAGGCAACATTATCCCCGGCCTTGAAGACGCACTGGTAGGTAAAGCGGTAGGCGACAAACTGAATGTATTTGTAAATGCAGCAGAAGCCTACGGCTTGCGCGATGACAGTTTGGTGCAAGAGTTGCCATCCAATATGTTCTCCGGTATCGACAACATTGAAGTCGGCATGGAATTCCACGCTGAAACCGAACAAGGTTTGCAAGTAGTGACCGTTACCAAAGTAGAAGGCGATCAAGTTACTATCGATGGAAATCACCCATTGGCTGGTGTAGACCTGAACTTTGACGTGGAAATTACCGAAGTGCGCGCCGCGACCGAAGAAGAATTGAATCACGGCCATGCCCACGGTGCTGGTGGCCATCACCACCACTAATTGCTTGGCGATAAAACAAAAAAGGCTCCCCCTATTTTTTACTTTAGAGGGAGCCTTTTTTATTGCCACGACTACGGCACTTTTGTTGCCAATTATTTTAATTCCACTTTTTGTTCGCCACAGCGACTGCATTTGTAAATGGTCACCAGCTTGCCCTGCTTCACATCAAATTGTTTTTCTTTTACCACTTCCCACTTATGAAAACCGCTGCGGCACAGTGTTTTGCCTTTGTGTTTATCAAAAGGGCTTGGCTTTTTAAATTGGATTACATCACCCATAACAAGCGCACTCACTTTATTAAACGTAGGCAGCGGCTGCGGCACCGGAAGCCCAGGCCCACTGAAAATTAAAACCGCCCAAATGCCCTGTTACATCAACGACCTCACCAATAAAAAATAAACCCGGCTGTGTTTTTGCTTCCATGGTTTTGGAGGAGAGATGATTGGTATCCACTCCACCCAAAGTAACTTCAGCAGTACGATAACCTTCCGTTCCGGCAGGCATAATTTTCCATTGGTGAAATTGAGTCGCAACTAGCTGCAACTCAGCGTGCGTATATTGATTTATTGGGCGATTGCCATTCCACTGCGCACCCCAGTGATCACATAAACACTGCGCAATATTTTTGGTAAGCAATTCGCCAATAATAGTGGTCAACAACGCTTTAGGACGCACCACCTGCTGCTCAATTAAAAAATCGAACAAGGTTAACTGCGGCAACAAATTTATTTCCAACTCTTTACCCGGTTGCCAGTAAGACGATATTTGCAACATTGCCGGGCCGCTAAAACCGCGATGCGTAAAGAGCATGGCTTCAGTAAAACTCATCTGCCCACTTGCGGTTTCGCAACTCACACTGATATCGAGCGCATTACCAACGCAGGGCGAAAATACCGCAAGCTGCGCGGGCGAAAGTGTAAAAGGAACCAAACCTGCT